>DALYCS010000043.1:8015-11204 GCA_031973615.1 Flavobacterium sp.
TTCCAAGTACAAATAAGGCTCTCATAGCATACACTTTTGCAGCTACTTTTTCGTTTTGAATCAAGCGATCTATTAGGGCTTCAATTAGAGAGTGTTCTTGTTCATGCGTTAAGGAAATACCATTTTTTCGGTGGTTGCTTTTGGCTAAAAATAAGCAAATTTTTGTGGCGGGTCGAATCGCTGAATCGTCTTTCAATTGTGGGAGTACTTCGCAAAATTGATCGAGGTAGGGCACAAATAGCTTTAATTTTTTTTCACAAACTAATTCTAAACTCCAAAATGCTTTCACATGATTTTTATGTGTAGGATCGAATGCAATTTGAAGAAAATCTTGCAACACATCTAAATGTCGAAGCACATAATTGCTCAGTTGCTCCCGACTTTTTCTATGGGCGGTGCTTTGATCAATTTTAAGAACTAAATCGGTTTTCATTCTGTAAATATACCAAATTTGCAAAAAATTCAAAATAGTTGGGTTGAAATCCTTCACACTTCATTAAATTTGTTTTTTCATTCAAATGAGTCAAAAGTGATACAATTACACGATAAAAAATTTGAGATTTTCATCACTGAGGAAGAAATTAACTTTGCGATTTTTATTGGTGTTTTAAACGGATCGTTTATGGTAGTATCCGATTTGTTGAAAAAATATAAAGCGCCTTGTGAAGTTTCATTTGTAAAAATGGCTTCTTATGAAGGAATGCAAACAACTAATAAAATAAAGCAACTCATAGGTGTGAATCAAAATCTTGAAGGGCGTTCTGTGATTGTCGTAGAAGATATTGTCGACACCGGAAATACCATAGAAGAATTAAAAGCACTTTTGAAAGAACATCATGTGAAACATTTTAAAATTGCAACATTGTTCTTAAAACCCGACGCTTACACAAAAGATATTAAATTGGATTACGTAGGCATACGAATTCCGGATAAATTCATTGTGGGTTATGGGCTAGATTATGATGGATTAGGCCGCAATTTAAAAGACGTATATCAATTATCAGAATAAACTATTACATAACTACAAACACTAAACAATGATTAACATCGTATTATTTGGGAAACCAGGAGCAGGGAAAGGAACGCAAGCCGAATTTTTAAAAGGGAAATACAATTTAGTGCATTTATCAACTGGAGACATTTTTAGATTCAATATTAAAAATGATACAGAACTCGGTAGATTGGCACAAACTTTTATGGATAAAGGCGATTTAGTACCCGATGAAGTAACCATACAAATGTTACAAAGTGAAGTTGATAAAAACCCACAAGCTGCCGGTTTTTTATTTGATGGCTTTCCAAGAACGCTCGCTCAAGCCAAAGCTTTGGATGCTTTTTTAGCAACAAAACATGAAGAAATTACGGCCACTGTTGCTTTAGAAGCCGATGATAATATTCTTGTGGCACGTTTGTTAGAAAGAGGTAAAACTTCAGGAAGACCCGACGATCAAGACGAAGAAAAAATCCGTAACCGTTATGATGAATACAATCAAAAAACGGCCCCATTGATGCATTATTATAAAGATCAAGATAAGTTTTATGCTGTTGATGGAATTGGTTCAATAGCAGAAGTAACGGAACGTTTAAGTGCCGTATTGGATCAATTATAAGTCGAATAAACCTGTCAAAATATAAATTTCGGACATTCGATTTTTTTTTGGATATTTGCAAACAGAAAAGGAGCTATTTCCGAAATTCGGGACGTAAGCTCTTTTTTTGTAATTTTACACTATGGAACTTTTAATAATACTTTTTTTAATCCTTTTAAATGGTGTCTTCTCAATGTCTGAAATCGCTCTGATTTCTGCTCGAAAAAATCGTTTAGAAACAGCAGCGAAAAAAGGAAATAAGAATGCAAAAACCGCGTTGGATTTAGCCAATTCGCCCAACGAATTTTTATCTACTGTTCAAATCGGGATTACACTAATCGGAATTTTAACGGGTATTTATTCTGGAGATAAGATTACGCAAGACACGCAAGATTTTGTTGCCAGTTTCCCGGCTTTATTGCCTTATTCGCATTCCATAGCAGTGGGTATTGTTGTAGTAACCTTAACTTTTTTCTCGCTTGTATTGGGCGAATTACTGCCCAAGCGCATCGGACTCAATTATCCGGAAGGTATTGCAAAAGCAGTTGCATTCCCGATGAAAATTGTTTCAACAGTTACGATGCCTTTTATATGGTTACTGACTAAATCTACCGATTTCTTATTGAAAATGTTGCAAATAAAGCCTACGGCGGATGGTAAAGTAACGGAAGAAGAAATCAAAGCTATTATTAAAGAAGGTACTGAGGTAGGTGAGGTGCAAGAAATTGAACAAGATATCGTGGAACGTGTTTTTCATATTGGCGATCGTAAAGTGAACTCGTTAATGACACACCGTAGCGATATTGTGTATTTGTCTTTAGAAGATTCGCAAGAAGAAATCAAAGCAAAAGTAATTGATGAATTGCATTCGGTATACCCAGTGTGTGAAGATAATTTGGATAATGTGATTGGATTGGTCTTGTTAAAAGACTTATTTGTGAGTTTTGAATCGGGAAAATTTGATTTAAAAGCTATTACAAGAGAACCTGTTTATTTGATCGAACAAACGTCGGCGTATAAAGCTTTAGAAAATTTCAAAACTTCAAAATTGCATTATGCATTTGTGGTCGATGAACATGCTATTTTTCAGGGGGTGATTACCCTAAATGATATTTTGGAAGCCTTAGTGGGCGACGCTTCTGATTTTGATGAAGACGAATACAAGTTAGTGTCAAATGAAGACGGTACTTGGTTAGTAGATGGACAATATTCGCTACACGATTTTTTAACCTTTTTTGATTTAGATGAACTCACCACCGATTATGAGGTGACTACCGTAAGCGGATTTTTCATCACCGAACTGGGTAATATTCCATCTCAAGGCGAGAAAATAATTTGGAATAAATTAGAGCTAGAAGCATTGACTATGGATGGTGCCAAAATAGACAAAGTTCTGATCAAACAATATAAAGAATAGTATAATTAATTTGAGTTATTGTTAGCATTTGCTAACTGCTAACTTCTAACTTCTAATTTTCAAATGACAGAAGGAAATTTTGTAGACTACGTAAAAATTTATGTTTCTTCCGGTAAAGGAGGAAAAGGATCTTCGCATTTGCACCGTGAAAAATTTATTGAAAAAGGAGGGCCTGATGGTGGT
>DALYCS010000044.1:0-1859 GCA_031973615.1 Flavobacterium sp.
TTTTTTTCGAATATTTTTATCGTCCATGGCGCCATCCAAAAGGGTAAGCAAATACCCTTGAACAGTAAAAAGAGGTGTTTTTAATTCGTGCGAAACATTACCTAGAAACTCTCTTCGGTATTCTTCTCTAATTTTTAGCGATTCGATTTCCATTTTCTTATCCCGTGCAAATTTTTGGACTTCACTGGTAAGTGTTTCCATATCGGTTGTAATCGGGCTATTTCTAAAATCGGTGTTTTCAAGTAAGGATACATCATCATAGATTTTTTTCACCCGTTTGTATATAAAATTTTCCACGCGATACTGCAATACAAAAAATGAAAAAATGAAAAAGGCTACTAAAAATAGCAACAGGTAATAGAAAGGTAAATGCAATAAAAAATAATTGGCAATTGCCAAAAATCCAAAAGTAAACAATGCAATATAAAAAGATGATTTTATTGCAAATTTGTATGATTTTTTAAATTTTAGGGCCATTAAAATTCGATTTTATAACCTACACCTTTAATGGTTTTAAAAAAATCATCCCCAATTTTTTCTCTTAATTTACGAATGTGAACGTCAATGGTTCTTCCGCCCACTACAACTTCATTTCCCCAAACTTTGTCTAATATTTCTTCCCTAGTAAATACCTTTCCTGGTTTGGTTGCCAACAAGTAAAACAATTCAAATTCTTTTCGTGGCAAAACGATTTCCTTGCCGTTGTTGATGATTTTATATTCTTCGCGATTGATTTCAATATTGCCCACCGTTAAGGTGCTGTTTGGTTTCGCATCGCTTTTTAAGCGTCTTAACAATGCCTTAACCTTACTAACCAATACTTTTGGTTTGATGGGTTTTGCGATATAGTCATCGGCACCCGCATCAAAACCAGCCACTTGCGAATAATCTTCTGAACGTGCCGTTAAAAAAGTAATGATGGTATCCTGAAGTTCTGGAATTTTTCTGATATTTTCACAAGCCTCAATGCCGTCCATTTCGGGCATCATCACGTCTAATATGATCAGCTGTGGCAACTCTTTCTTGGCTTTGATTATGGCTTCTTTTCCGTTAGAAGCCGTAAAGATTTGATATCCTTCTTGGGTCAAATTATATCCAACAATTTCAAGAATATCTTTCTCATCATCAACCAATAAGATTTTAATATCTTTTTTTTTCATAATACAATTTAGTTGCGTTTGTGATGGTAAAGATAACGATAAATCAAAATGAAATTATTACTTAACAATTATTTAATCTCTTAACGATTTAATAACGACTGGGAAACTTATTCATAACAAGCTAGTAACACTAAAATAATCTCGTCGCGCTTTCTTTGCTCCAAATTAATAATCCAATAAGATGAAGATTAAATTTCTATTTTTTGCAGTGCTTTTTAGTGGGCTTTCATGGGCTCAAAACGCTACTGTTAAAGGACAAATTTTAGACAAGGAAATGAAGAACGAACCACTTCCTTTTGCTGTTGTAGTCATTAAAGAATCCAAACAAAATACAGCTACTGATGAGAATGGTAACTTTTCATTTAGTATGCCTGCAGGTAGCTATACCTTAGTGATTTCTTATTTAGGGTATGAAACCAAAGAAATTGCTTTTACGGTTTCAGCAGGAGAAGTTAAAACCATCAACCACATCTTAGCATCTACTGGAGGTGAAGAATTAAAAGAGGTGGTTATTGAAGTACAAGTTGGAAAAGAGAAAGAAAGTGCTTTGTTACAAGAACAACAAAAAGCGGTGGAAATTAAACAAAGTATTGGATCGCAAGAATTGTCTAGAAAAGGGATTAGTGATGTAGAAGAAGGATTGACTAAAATTACTGGAATTTCAAAAGTAGAATCTAAAGGTCTTTTTATTAGAGGACT
>DALYCS010000044.1:1869-10691 GCA_031973615.1 Flavobacterium sp.
CGTTCCTTCAAATAGTCCGTTCAAAAAAATTGTTCCATTAGATCAATTTCCAACTGATGTTGTAGGTTATATTGATGTTTTTAAAACCTTTAATCCAAATATCTATGGTGATTTTGCTGGAGCTACAATTGATGTTAGAACCAGTCAAAGTACAAAAGAACAAACAAAAATTTCGTTTGGAACAGGTTTTACAACCAATAACAATTTAAGTGATTTTTTACTTTCTGAAGATGCTGATAACACCAAAAGTCAATTTGGTTTTGGCGGTCAAGAACGCGCGTTACCTGGTGGTTATGGAAGCATCCCTGCAGGTAGAATTAACAACGATTACAAATCTAGTTGGAATGTAAACAAAGTAAAAGCTCCTTTAAACACTAGTACAGGAGTAAGTCATACCGGTAAATTTGATGTTGGATCAAATAAATTATATTATGTTTTTGCAACAAATTTTGACAACAAATACCAAGTAAGAGAAGGTGTTGATAGAACTTTCTCACAAGGGCAAGGAATTTACGATAACAACTTAACAAAAAAACAATACAAATTTCAAACACAAGCTTCGGCTTTGTTAGGATTGCAGTATAAAGCAGACCGTTTTAAATTTAACTACACTGGTTTGTATTTAAAATCAACTGAAAATTTAATTCAAGACCAAGTTGGATACACTAGAACTGCTGTTCAAAATCCAAATGAGTTCATTCAATTAAATCAGTACGAGCAATCAGATTATTTTGCAAATCAATTTTTTGGAAGTTATAAACTGACTAAAGACGACAAACATTCGATAAATGGCGGTTTATCATACACAAGAACAAAATACAGTCAGCCAGACAGAAAATTCATAACTGGAACAAAAATTTCTGATACTGAAATCAATACACAATATGGAAGTAATAATTTATTACGTCAGTTTTTTAATATTGATAACAATTTCCATATGTCGGGCAATTTAGAATACAATTATAAATTTGGAAAAAACGAAGACAACCTTAATAAATTATCTTTTGGATACAGTGGATTTGCAGAATATATGGTTTCTAAATTCCGTTTCACTTTTGGTAATCCAAATAACGGTGCTGTTCCATATAATGTTCCTGTTAATGATATTGACTCATTCATTCAAAACGATATTGCAAGTAATTTTCTTTCATTCACAGAACAATCTACCGCAGAATGGAAAACAAAAGTTTTTCAAAGAGCTGATGGAGCATACACTAATTTACTTTTAAATGTTAACGAAAAATTAGAATTTAATGTAGGTCTTCGTGCTGAAAATACAATTAGAGAGTACAAATACAAGTCTATTGTTGACCCTATTTCAAATCCTTATCGTAAAAAAACAAATGAGAATTTGTATATCTTACCTTCATTAAATGTTAAATATGCAATGAAAGAAGATCGTAATTTACGTTTAGCAATTTCAAAAACATACACAAAACCAGTTCTTTTTGAAAGTCTAGACATTAACTTAATTAATGCCGATGGAACTACAGAATTAGGAAATTCAGATTTAGAGAATAGTCAAAATTATAATGCAGACTTAAAATTTGAAGTATTCCCAACGAGTAAAGAAATGTTTGCAGCTACTATTTTTGCAAAATATATCGATCAACCTATTGAAAGAACAATATTAGCAAGCGCAACTGGAAGTGGACAAACGATTACTTATTTTAATAATGAAAGTGCGACCTTGTTTGGTGCCGAATTTGAAGCAATATTTCAATTAAGTAGATTAACCGAAAATTTAGAAGGCTTTTCTTTCGGATTTAATACTTCATTAATGATTACCGAATCTACTATCGACAAAAAAAGACCTGGTTCAGATTTTGATACGTTTACTAAAAGAAACTTACAAGGTGCTTCAAATTGGCTATTAAACTCAGATCTTAAATATGAATTTGATTTAGGAAGTAATTGTAAAAATACCGCTTCATTAGTGTATAATGTATATGGCGAACGTATCTATGCAGTAGGTATTGCAGGGTATGATCACATCTATGAAAAACCATTTCATAAACTAGATTTTGTTTGGGGAAGTTCAATCAATAAAAAATGGGATCTTAAATTTTCAGTAGATAATATTTTAAATCCATTGTACACCAGAGAACGTGGAACTGAAAATAAAATATCCATTGAAGAATCATCATTAGTAGAACAATCGTATAAAAGAGGTGTTGGATTTTCAACCAGCATTTCTTATTCATTCTAAAAAAAGAGCAGTTATAAACTGCTCTTTTTTGTTTACATAAAAGCAACATTGTATTTACGATTATATGATTTTTCAATAACCTTTTTATAATAGTAACAAAACATTCATAAAACATACCCTGACTAAATTTGTCAAAACAATTAAAAACAAACACACATGAAAAATTTATTTTTAAGTCTAACTATTTTAGCTACATTATTTACAGGATGTTCAACCGATGACGACGAAGGAACAATTACACCAGTAGAAGGAGAACTTACAGGTTCAATTACTACTAACAGAACAATTGCTTTTGGAAATTATACCTTAAATGGAATTGTTACTATTGAAAATGGTGTTACTGTTACATTTGATGCAGGTTCTACGATTACCGCAAACGCAACTAATGGTGTTGATGCAATTGTGGTAAAAAATGGAGGTAAATTAATTATGAATGGTACTGCTGCTCAACCTATCGTTTTAACAGAAACTTCTGCAGTTCCAGGATCTTGGGGAGGTATCATTATGTATGGTGATGCGCCTATTAATGGTGCAGGTGGTGTTACTACTAAAACATCTGAAGACGGTTTAAACTTACAATATGGTGGTACAAATGCTACTCATAACGGTGGAACACTTCGCTATGTAAGAGTAGAATATGCTGGTAAAAAAATTACAGATGGAACAAGTGAAATGAACGGATTTTCATTCTATTCTGTAGGTTCAGGAACTATTTTAGAAAATTTAGTGTCTTACAAAGGAGCTGATGACGGATTTGAATTTTATGGGGGAACAGTAAGTGCATCAAACTTAATTTCTTACGGAAATTTTGACGATTCATTTGACTGGCAAGATGGATGGAAAGGTCAAAATAATTCTAACTGGTATGCTTACCAAACTGGAACTGGTAACTTTGGAATGGAAATTGAAGCATCTAATAACAATAATTCTTATTTCCCAGTAATTGCAAACATTACGTTAAAAAGAGCAACTGGTACAATAACAGAAGGTGGTTCATCTGCAGCAGAATACGATGCTATTCAATTTAAAAAACAAGGGAACGGCGATTTTTCAAATATTTTAATTTCTGGTTATACAACTTCAGGTGCAACAGCTGTTAGAATTCAAGATGCTGCAACAAATACAGATCAAGTGAATGGTAATAAAATTAAATTAACTGCAGTTAAAATTAATGATGGTACGTCACAATTTGCAGGAGCGGGTGTAATTAGCGTTACATTCCCAACAGGTCAATATACTACGAGTACTACTGCAACTGGTGCAAACATTACATCTGGCGTTTGGGCAACAGTAGGTGGAGTTAATTTACTACAATAATCACTAAACAAACACAACAAAATCCCTCACTAGAGGGATTTTTTTTTGGCGGTGTATTTGTAATTCTTTTTTTAGTATCTTTACATCATATTTTTAGTTGCGAATGAAAAAAAATTACACTTTTATTCTTTTATTGTTGTTGGTTTTAGGCTCTTTTAGTGCACATGCACAAGAAAGCAAATCAACAGCTACCTCTAAAACTCAAGAGCCTATCATTGAGGGGTTAACTATTTACCCTAATCCAACAAGTGGTGGAAAAATTTACATTAGTTCCAAATTATCATTGGATAAAAAGGTGGAAATTTTTAATGTGTTGGGGAAAAAAGTGTTGGAAACTGTAATTACTTCTAAAGAAGTAAATGTAAATAACCTAACCGCTGGCGTTTACATTATTAAAATCAAAGAAGGAGAAGCAACCGCTACCCGCAAGCTGATCATCAACTAATCTATTCTTTACTTGTATCTTATTCAAATTAAATAAATTTTTATGAAAAAACTTTACTTTTTATTAATAACATTTATGGTGAGCACTTTGTCTTTTGGGCAAATTCTTTCCGAAGATTTCAATTATGCAGATAATGCATTGTTAACAGCAAACGGATGGACTGCTTTTAGTGGAGCCGCATCACAATCTATTGATGTGGGTGTTGCTAATGGATTAACGTATACAGGATATTCTGATGTCACAGGTTTTACAGGAGCTGTAGTTGGTAACGCTGCAAAGCTTGACAATACTGGAGAAGATGTAAACAAAAACTTTTCAGCAGCAGTTACTTCTGGGAGTTTATACTATACTTTTTTAGTCAATATTTCCTCTGGAGATGCTGGATATTTTGCGGGATTACTTTCTTCTGGAACAACTTTTAGTAACAGGGTATTCGTAAAACCCTCAACAACAACAGGTAAGATTAATTTTGGCTTATCAAATACTAGTACAGCAACTTACGCAACTACTCCAACAGATTTTGATTTAAATACAACTTATTTGATAATTGTTAAATATGATGTTACTGTAACTGGGAATGCTAGCATGTGGATCAAAGCCGCTGGTGTTCCTGCGACAGAAGCTGCTGCAGGATCTCCAGAACTTACAATTTCTGGTACAGTACCAGCAAGTGCTTCAGGATTTTTCTTAAGACAATATGCTGCGACACAAAATATCACTTTGGATGGAATTAGAATTTATTCAACATGGTTTAACACCACTCCTTGTAGCTTGGTTTTAAATCCTGAGACAAGAACTTGTGATGCTACCACTTTATCTTTAGACACATACACTACAACAATCCCATTTACAGGGGGTGGAACTGCTACATATAACTTAAGCGCTACTTCAGGAACAATTAGTGGTGATAACCCTTCAACTGTTGCAACGGGAAACATTATTATTTCAGGAGTTGCTGAGGGAACAAACAATACCTTAACAATTGCTGGCGGATGTAGCATTGTAAAAGCAATCACAGCTCCAGAATGTAAACCCGTTAATACCTTGCCATTTACCGAATCTTTCCCTTATACCATTGGAAACTCTCTTAATGGCGAACAAAAATGGAGTGTATTAAATACAGGCGATAATATCGTAACAGCTACAGGTAACTTAAGTTACACAGGTATTACTTCAACCGGAAATTTAATTAGTTTTGGAGGTACAGGTGCAGAATCAAAAACGTTATTTACAAATACTACTGCGGGAACTGTTAATGCAAGAATGTTGGTTTCTGTAACCGATATATCTGGCATTACTGCAGATTTATCGGGTGCCTATTTTGCAATCCTTACCGATAATACAAGCAGTTTTACTAACGCGAGATTGTGGGTTAGAAAAAATGGAACCCAAATTCAATACGGTATTGGAGCAGCAACAACCGATGCGGTTTGGGATACAAATTTATATGCTTTAGGGACAACTCAATACCTTGTTTTAGGATATGATTTCACTGCTAATCAAGTGTTTTTATGTGTTAACCCGACAATTGGTGGCTCTGCAAATCCAGTAGCAACGTATACCCCGGCAACAGCGTTTACCGGAATTGGTGGATTTGCTTTAAGACAAGACTCAGCAACAACAACACCTACTGCAATTTCTATTGATGAATTAACAATTGATACCGCTCTAAACTTTACTTTACTGGGAGCTACTTCTTTTGACAACATCAACGGATTAACAATGTATCCAAACCCATTATCTGGAAACACTCTATATTTGACTTCTACTGCAAATGCAGCCATGTCAATTGAAGTATATGACCTTTTGGGCAAAGAAGTATTGAAAGCCAATGTGGTAAACAATGCCGTAAACGTTGCAAAATTAACACCCGGTGTATACGTAGTTAAAGTAACCGAAGAAGGAAAAACAGCTACACGCAAACTCGTTATTCAATAAATCAAATGCTGAACTTAGTTTGGCAGAACAAATAATAAAAAAGCATCAACGAAAGTTGGTGCTTTTTTAATTATCAGCAATTTGTTTCCTATTTTTGCACCATGATTACACCAGAGGACATTTTCCATATTGGTTCCAAAAAAGAATTTGAAAAAATTACTTTAAAAGTCTTTCGTCAGCAGTACGATACCAATAGGGTGTACCAACAATTTTGTCAGTTCTTAAACAAAGACAAAACCAACGTTAAATCAATCTCTGAAATTCCATTTTTGCCCATTCAGTTTTTTAAAAGCCACGACGTTATTAGTTCAAATGAACCCGTACAACACATTTTTACAAGCAGTGGCACAACGGGCATGCAAACCAGCAAACATTTGGTTACCGATGTTCATTGGTACGAACAAAGTTATCGCCTCGGATTCTCAAAATTTTATGGAAATATAGAAGATTACTGTGTATTAGCCTTACTGCCTTCCTATCTAGAACGCGAAGGCTCTTCGTTAATTTATATGGTAGAAGATTTAATAGAGAGCAGTAATCATGAGGACTCTGGATTTTATTTGAATAATCATAGCGAACTGTTGCAAAAAATCGAAAAACTAAACAAAGCAGGACAAAACGTACTACTGATTGGAGTTACCTATGCTTTGTTAGATGTAATCGAATTTGCTCAAGCTACATCATTTCCGCTTCGAAATTTGGGAAGCAACCTCATCATCATGGAAACAGGTGGTATGAAAGGCAAACGAAAAGAAATGATTCGCGAAGAATTACATGCACATCTAAGTGCCGGATTTGGTGTTTCTAAAATTCACTCCGAATACGGTATGACCGAATTGCTTTCACAAGCCTACTCATTAGGCGCTGGCATTTTTGAATGTCCGCCTTGGATGCAGGTACTCATTCGAGATACCGAAGATGCTTTAACTTATGTTTCTGAAGGAAAAACGGGAGGCATCAATGTTATAGATTTGGCAAACATTAATTCGTGTTCGTTTATTGCCACGCAAGATTTAGGCAAAAAATATCCCAACCATTCGTTTGAAGTGTTGGGACGTTTTGATCATTCCGATATCCGTGGTTGTAACCTGATGGTGGTTTAAGTGTTGATTAAACTATTCTACAGCTTTTACAATTAAACGATTTTAATCACGTAATAATTTTTCTTTCCTTTTTGCAACAGCAAAAATTGCTGATTGATTAAATCTTCTTGTGTAATGATTTTATCTTCACCCACTTTCTCTTTGTTCAATGAAATAGCATTCTGCTTTAATTCTCTACGTGCGTCACTGTTTGAAGCTAAGAAATTGGTTTTAGCAGAAAGAGCCGCAATCATGTCCAAACCTTCGCTTAATTCTGCTTTTGAAATTTCAGCCTGAGGCACGCCATCAAACACTTCTAAAAATGTTTTTTCGTCTAACTTTTTCAATTCATCCATAGTCGGACTAAAGAAGGCATTGGAAGCGGCAATTGCATTTTCTAATTCGGCTTGTGAATGCACCATAACCGTAATTTCCTCTGCCAAACGTTTTTGTAAAACACGAAGGTGTGGTGCTTCTTGATGTGTAGCGATTAATTGCTCAATAGTGTCTTTATCCAAAAAGGTAAAAATTTTGATGTATTTTTCGGCGTCAACATCCGATGAATTTAACCAAAACTGATAAAATTTATAAACTGAAGTTTTATCTGCGTCCAACCATACGTTTCCGCCTTCCGATTTTCCAAATTTAGATCCATCGGCTTTGGTAATTAATGGTGTAGTCAATGCAAATGCTTTTGATGTATCATCCTTTCCAACATTCATTCTTCGAACCAATTCTGTACCTGTGGTGATGTTTCCCCATTGGTCACTACCCCCCATTTGAAGCAAACAATTGTGGTGTTTATTCAAATGATAAAAATCATACCCTTGAATCAATTGATAGGTAAATTCTGTAAAACTCATCCCTTCTGTTCCTTCTTCACCACTCAACCGCTTTTTTACAGAATCTTTCGACATCATGTAATTAACCGTAATACGTTTTCCAATATCACGCGCAAAATCTATGAATGAAAAATCTTTCATCCAGTCGTAATTATTCACTAAAATTGGTGCGTTTTCATCGTTAGCCTCAAAATCTAAAAAACGAGATAAAACTCTTTTTATCCCTTCTACATTATGGTTTAAAGTAGCTTCATCTAATAAATTTCGTTCATTTGATTTTCCAGAAGGATCCCCAATCATTCCTGTTGCTCCTCCTACTAATGCAATGGCTTTATGCCCTGATTTTCTCAAGTGCATTAATAAAATAATTTGCACCAAACTTCCAATATGTAAAGAGTCTGCCGTTGGATCAAAACCAATATAAGCCGTTGTGGCTTCTTTTAGTAATTGCTCTTCTGTTCCAGGCATCATATCATGAAACAAACCTCTCCAACGTAATTCTTCTACTAAATTTTTCATTTTGCGATTTAATTTTGACAAAGATAGTTTTTAGTCTTAAAGTGGCAAAGTCTTCTCGTCAAAAGTGGCGAAGTTTTAAAAGGCAACAATCAAAAATTGTTAATCTTAAATCTGACCCCAAAAGATTTGCTATCTTTACCCCATGATTTTAGTTACAGGCGCAACAGGTTTGGTAGGGTCTCACTTACTCGTAGCACTTCTTCAAGAAAATGAGGAAGTAAAAGCTCTATACCGCTCAAATTCCCAAATAGAAAAAACAAAAAAAGTATTTGCACACAAAAAGCAATTGGCATTGTTTGATAACATACAGTGGGTAAAAGGTGACATTACTGACATTCCCTCTCTTGAGACGGCTTTTGAAAAAGTTACACATGTGTATCATTGTGCAGCAGTGGTTTCTTTTGACCCTAGAGAAGAAGAAATTATTCGAAAATTCCGATGAGCGAAATCATGGTGAGCTTATCTTTAAA
>DALYCS010000044.1:10701-10963 GCA_031973615.1 Flavobacterium sp.
GGAACGGCCAATATTGTAAACTGTTGTATCGATTTTAAGATCAAAAAATTATGTCATGTGAGTTCAATTGCAGCTCTTGGCGACACTAAAACCCATGAAACCTTAATTACGGAAGAAACCGAGTGGAATTTTGAAAAACAACACAGCGATTATGCCATTACTAAATATGGCGCCGAAATGGAAGTGTGGCGTGGGTTTCAAGAAGGCTTAGAAGTAGTAATTGTAAATCCAGGGGTGATTTTTGGATTCGGATTTTCAAATT
>DALYCS010000045.1:0-1213 GCA_031973615.1 Flavobacterium sp.
ATCTGAAATTTCTGGTAACTTTACGCTAGAAGAAACTAAAGATTTAGCCAATGTATTAAGAGCGGGTAAATTACCTGCAGCTGCCGAAATTATTCAATCTGCTGAAGTTGGACCATCTTTAGGTCAAAAAGCTATTGATGCGGGAATTATCTCTTCATTGGTAGGATTTATTTTGGTGTGTGTATGGATGGTTTTCTACTACGGTAGAGCCGGATGGTATGCAAATGCAGCGTTATTATTAAACGTATTATTCTTATTTGGTGTAATGGCAAGTTTTGGTTTTGTATTGACATTACCAGGTATTGCAGGTATCGTATTAACTTTGGGTACAGCTGTAGATGCTAACATCATTATCTATGAAAGAGCAAAAGAAGAGTTACGCGAAGGAAAATCTTTAGCTGATGTTGTAGATATTTCTTATGGATGGAAAGGAGCTATGCGTTCAATTGTTGATGCAAACGTTACACACATATTAACAGGTATCATATTGTTCGTTTTTGGTACAGGACCTATTCAAGGTTTTGCCTTAACCTTATTGATTGGTATTTTTACCTCTTTATTTACTTCAATTTTTATTGCAAGAATTTTTATTGATAGAGATATTGCTAAAAATAGAGTGTTGACTTTCTCAACAGCCATTACTAAAAACTGGTTTACAGGTTTCCATTTTGATTTTATCAAGGTAAAAAAATGGACCTATTTATTCTCTTCGATTGTTGTAATCGTAAGTTGTGTATCGTTCTTTGTAAATGGATTGGATGAAGGAGTTGATTTTGTTGGAGGTAGAACGTACCAAGTTAAATTTGAAAAACCAGTTGAATCAAATGTGATTTCAGAAGAGCTTTCAAAAGAATTTGGATTGCCAGTAGAAGCTAAAGTTTTTGGTGATGCTGATCAGTTAAAAATAACTACAAAATACAAGATCAAAGAAGAAGGTATTGCAATCGATAAAGAAGTAAATGAAAAGTTATACAACGGACTTAAAAAATACTTTAATCAAGATCTTACATACGAAAAATTTATCAACTTGTATGAAGGTAAAAAATTCGGAGTATTGTACGGATCTAAAGTAAGTCCTACCATTTCTGCTGATATCAAAACCAATTCATTTTGGGCAGTTATCGGTGCAATGTTAGTAGTTGCATTATACTTAGTAATTTCTTTTAGAAAATATGGTTACTCTATTGGTGCTGTTGCTGCTGTAGCGCATGAC
>DALYCS010000045.1:1250-8914 GCA_031973615.1 Flavobacterium sp.
AGTAATTGGATATTCTATGAATGATACAGTAATTGTATTTGATAGAATTAGAGAGTTTATTGATGGAAAAAGAAAAGGTACATTCAAAGAAGTTGTAAATGCTTCTATCAATACTACGCTTTCTAGAACTTTGAATACGTCATTAACGATGATCATGGTATTGTTAATCATGTTTATTTTTGGTGGTGAATCAATTAGAGGATTTATCTTTGCGATGTTAATTGGTATTATAATCGGAACTTATTCTTCATTATTTATTGCTACTCCAGTATTAGTAGATTCAATGAAGCAAAGTGATATCGATGAAATCGAGAAAAGACACGCATAATTAAAACACACATAGTTAAAAGCTGCTTTCATTGAAAGCAGCTTTTTTTATACTATAAATTGTACCTTCACGTTATAGTTAATAGTTCTAAAAAAAAATACTACTTATGAAATTCAAACTCCTGTTTTTGTTGTTGTTTATGGGATTGCAGTCTTGTAATACAAATGAAGTATATAATAACTTCCAAAATGATTTTAAAGACAATCGTTGGTCTTCAAATGACGGAAAAGTCTTTCGGTTTACAACTACTGACTCGGATGGCTTATTCACTATTAAAATTCAATTGGCACACATCTATGATTTCGAATTTTCAAGTATACCATTAAAAATTGCGATCACCTCCCCAAAAGGAATTAAAGAAGTGCTTACAATGGATTTGGTTGTAAAAGATACCTCTGGTAATGATATTGGGGAGTGTACAGGTGATATTTGTGATGTTTATGCCCCAATACAATCCAATATAAAACTTCAAAAAGGAACATATACAATAGAAGTAAAGAATGGTTTTGAAGGACCCTATTTGCCAAATATTTTAGGGGTAGGGGTGATCGTTGAAAAACTTCAACAATAGCTACAAAAAAAGCGGTTAGAATTTCTAACCGCTTTTTTTATGCTTTGATTTCTCTAGCTTTTACAACAAAGTAAAATCCAATTATAATAAAGGGAATACTCAACCATTGTCCGGTCGAAAGTGCATTAAAAATAGGGTATTCTTCAAAACCACCCTGACTCTCTTTAACAAATTCAACGACAAATCGAATCGACCAAAGTAAGATCAAGAACAATCCAAACAAATAACCCGCTTTATTTCTCGCTTCTGTTTTCCAATATAAGAACATCAAAATGAAGAATACAAAAACGTAGCAAATGGCTTCATACAATTGTGCAGGATGTTTTGGGGTTACATTCGCTAATAAACTAGCAAATTGTGGTTGGGTAGCAATGGCTTCATAGGCATCTTGTGCAGAAGCGGTTTGGGTAAGTTGCATTGCTTCTCTTGCCCCATATTCATCGCGTAAAAATCGAATCCCTATAGCGCTATCTGTTTTTATTCCTACAATTTCTGAATTGAAAAAATTACCCAAGCGTATAAATATTGCACCCAATGAAACGGGAATAACAATACGGTCTAAGATCCATAAAAACGAACGTTTGATTACACGTTTTTGAATGTAAAACATGGTAAGAATTATAGCAATTGCGGCACCATGACTGGCCAAACCAGCAAAACCGGTGAAATGTATGGTAGGTTGCGTACTGATGGGTAACAAAATACTCCAAGGATCGTCATTAAATAATTCAGGTTGGTAAAAAATCACATGCCCCAATCGCGCTCCTAACATGGTGGCAACTAAAGTATAAATGAATAATTTGTCCAATGATTCAACTGATTCTTCTTCTCTTGTAAAAATAGGTTTCATGATGTACCAGCCTAGTCCAAAAGCCAAAACCCACGAAAGACTATAAAAACGGAGCATAAAAAAACCTAAATCAATTCCTTCTGAAGGATTCCAAAGGATATGTAGTGCCTGTATCATAATTTTTGTTTCTGATTAAAACGTAAAAATAAATATTATTATTGGGAAACGTGTTACAATTCGAATAAGAAATTTTTTCAAGTCAAAAATCAATTTCAAGTTCTAATTCCTAACCTTAAGGTATCGGATCATAACCACTTTTTCCCCACGGATTGCAACTTAAAATGCGCTTCAATGCAAGCCAACAACCTTTTATCGCGCCATATTTTTCAAGTGCCTGTAATGCATAATTGGAACAACTGGGTTCAAATCGGCAAGCAGCTGGTGTCAATGGAGAAATAGCCACCTGATAAAACCGAACGATAGCCACCAATGGAAAAATCAATATTTTTTTTAGGCCGTTTGTTTTTGAAATGTTGTGATTGCTGCACATGTCAGTATTATTACGAAACAAAAATAATATATTAAAAGTTTGATTTATAGTTTCTGCCCAAAAAAATAAAAAACATGATTTTTATCAGTATTTAAATCAATTCTCAAACATAAATTTGTGAAGTATTTAAGTTGATACACCTAACAGAATGCCATTCCGTTATCAATTGGTTTTAAATTTATATTCTAATGAATAATTAGAGTATTGGTTAGTTTAAATAGTTTGAAAAAGAGCTGTCATTTACAGCTCTTTTTTTATATTTATGTTTAGGTAGTAAAAGTAGTACCTTCCTTACCGTCTTTTAATTGAATGCCAAGAGTCAGTAATTTATCTCTAATTTCGTCTGATAATGCAAAATTTTTGTTAGCTCGCGCCTGATTTCGCATTTCTATAAGCATTTCTACAACTCCTTTAAGTTTTTCTGTGCTATTTGACGTTCCACTTGCATCGGGATTCGTCATTCCTAACACATCAAAAATAAAATGTGATAGGGTCGAGGATAATTCTTGAAGGTCTTCTGCCGTAATCGTAGCACTACCATCGTTAACTACATTAATAAATCGGGCTCCCTCAAATAATTGTGCAATTAATATGGGTGTATTAAAATCGTCGTTCATGGCGTCATAACAGCTTTGCTTCCATGGTGCAACCGCTATTGTTGATGTTGGACTAGTTTTTAAATTCTGTACTAGCTTATAGGCTTCCATCAATCGATTATACCCTTTTTCACTGGCAACCATTGCATCATTTGAAATATCTAATACACTACGGTAGTGCGCTTGTAAAAAACAAAATCGTACAATATTTGGCTCGAATGCTTTTTCAAAAAAACTATTCTCTCCCGAAAGGAGTTCCATGGGTAAGATATAATTTCCTGTCGATTTACTCATTCGCAAACCGTTCATGGTAAGCATATTGGTATGCATCCAAAAATTAACAGGTGAATGTCCGTTGCAAGCCGTTCCTTGTGCAACCTCACACTCGTGATGTGGAAATTTTAAATCCATTCCGCCACCGTGAATATCAAAATTTTCTCCCAAATATTTGGTACTCATGGCTGTACATTCTAAATGCCAACCCGGGAATCCTTCGCCCCAAGGCGAATTCCAACGCATTATATGTGCTGGTGATGCGTTTTTCCACAAGGCAAAATCTTGTGGGTTTTTCTTTTCTGTTTGTCCGTCTAAATCACGGGTATTGGCAAATAATTCATCGATATTTCTGTTGCTTAAAGCGCCATAATTTAATCCTTTTGCATTGTAAGCAAAAACATCAAAATACACCGAGCCATTACTTTCATAAGCAAAACCTAATTCAATTAGTTTTTGAGTCAACTCAATTTGTTCCAAAATATGTCCCGTAGCGGTAGGTTCAATAGTAGGCGGTAAAAAATTAAACGCATCCAATACTTTATGAAAATCTACCGTATATTTTTGGACAATCTCCATAGGTTCTAGTTTTTCTAGACGGGATTGTTTTACAAAACGGTCATTGGCTACATCACCATCATCGGTTAAATGTCCAGCGTCGGTAATGTTTCGCACATAGCGTACTTTATAATCAAGGTGTAACAGGTACCGATAGATCACATCAAAACTCATAAAAGTTCTGATGTTGCCCAAATGCACATTACTATAAACCGTTGGCCCACATACATACATACCAATATTCCCAGGGTGAATAGGAGTAAAAGTATCTTTTTCACCCGTTAGGGTATTGTATATTTTTAAGGCTTGGTTTTTATATAATTCCATGATTTTCAGCTTAAAACTGGGTGTCTAACTTAATATAATCTAAAAATTCTCTTTTGACTTTTTCTTCTTTGAATTTACCTCCAAATTCAGCCGTTACCGTACTGCTTTCAATGTCTTTAATTCCTCTTGAATTTACACACAAATGTTTGGCATCAATAATACAAGCTACATCAGCCGTACCTAAAACATTTTGTAATTCTTGTACAATTTGCATGGTTAATCGTTCTTGTACTTGTGGTCTTTTCGCGTAAAAATCCACTACACGATTTATTTTTGACAATCCTACAACCATACCATTAGAGATATAGGCTACATGTGCACGACCTACAATAGGTAATAAGTGATGCTCACACGTAGAATAAACTACAATGTTTTTTTCTACGAGCATTTCGCCATATTTATAGTTGTTTTCAAAAGTAGAGGAGCTTGGTTTTTTGGCTGGATTTAGACCGCCAAAGATCTCTTTCACAAACATTTTAGCTACACGATTAGGCGTTCCTTTTAAACTGTCGTCTGTTAGGTCTAATCCAAGTGTTAGCAAAATGCTTTCCACATCTTTTTTTATCGATTCAATTTTATCCTCATCAGAAATAGCAAAGGCATCTGCACGCAAAGGTGTAGTAGCACTAGTAGCTATGTGATCATTGCCTATTTCTTCTTGAAAATCCTCGTTTTGCTTCATGGGTATGATGGGTTTCTTGCTGTTTTTTTACAATACGCAAAGATAAATAATAAACTAACATTGAATAAAAAAAAGGAAGTCTTTTTTAGACTTCCTTTACCTTGATTTATCAAGGATTATGAATTGTAAACTGTAAGTGCTTCTTTTAAAATAGCAACAGCTTGGATCAAATCTTCTTTTTTCAAAACATAGGCAATACGCACTTCTTTTAAGCCCATATTCGGAGTGGAATAGAATCCTGCAGCAGGAGCTACCATTACCGTTTCTCCCTTAAAATCATATGATTCTAATAGCCACTGTGCAAATCTGTCGGCATTATCAACAGGTAATTTGGCAATACAGTAAAAGGCACCTTTTGGTGTGGCCACGGTTACCCCATCAATTTTTTGAAGGGCTGCAATCAATACATCTCTTCGTTCTTTATATTCTGTAATTACCGCATCAAAATAACTTTGAGGGGTATCTAAAGCCGCTTCACTCGCAATTTGAGCATAGGTTGGCGGACTCAAGCGTGCTTGTGCAAATTTCATAGCTGTGGCCATTACTTCTTTGTTTTTAGACACAATGCAACCGATTCGAGCGCCACACATACTATATCTTTTAGAAACCGAATCAATCATAATGGCATGTTCTTCTAAACCTGGAACATTCATTACCGAAAAATGTTTTTCTCCATCGTAAATAAATTCGCGGTATACTTCGTCTGCAATTAAAAATAAGTCGTGTTTTTTAACAATTTCGGCTAATTTTAAAATTTCCTCTTGAGAATATAAATAACCTGTTGGGTTACCTGGATTGCAAATTAAGATGGCTTTTGTTTTAGGCGTAATTAATTTTTCAAACGCTTCGATAGGAGGAAGGGCAAATCCTGTTTCAATTCCTGAAATTACAGGTACCACGGTAACGCCTGAAGCCGTTGAAAAACCATTATAATTGGCATAAAAAGGCTCCGGAATAATGATTTCATCACCATTATCCATAGTACTTCCCATAGCAAATAGCAAGGCTTCAGAGCCACCAGTTGTTATGATGATATCTTGAGTGTCTATCGGTAATCCGTGGTTTTTATAATAAGCTGAAAGTTTGGTTCTATAGCTTTCAAAACCGGCAGAGTGACTGTATTCTAATACACTTATGTCGGCATTTTTTACGGCTTGTAAGGCAACATCAGGGGTTTTGATATCGGGTTGGCCAATATTTAAATGGTATACTTTGTGCCCTTTTTTCTTAGCAATTTCTGCATAGGGAACCAATTTTCTAATAGGAGATTCAGGCATGTGTTGCCCTTTAATCGAAACTTTTGGCATGGCTAGTCTAATTTTTTAGTTTCGCAAAATTGCGATTTTTTTTTGGGAAAAAACCAAATTTGACTTTAAAAAAAAGCCTCAATTGCTTGAGACTTGTTTTTTAGGAATTGGGAAATGTTTTTTTCTTGACCAAGGGACTAACTTCTTCTTTTACAATCACGGTCCCTTTAATACGCAAAGGTACCATCCCACTCGGTTTGTTAACCGCATTACTTTCAATGGTGATGGTTTTGCTAATTGGCCCCGGATTCATATTGTATTGCACTTTTATTTGACCTTTACCACCTGGAGCAATGGGTTCTTTTGACCATTCGGGAACGGTACAACCACAACTTGATTTTGCATTGGTAATCAGTAAGGGCTGATCGCCAGTGTTGGTAAATTCAAATATGCGGATGCCATCGTCTTTTCCTTTTTCTACTTCACCATAATTGATCGTTTCTTCTTTAAATTCAATTTTTGGACCGGTTTGTGCAAAAGAAAACAGCCCCAAGCATACGGTTAAAAAAACAAGTAATTTTTTCATCATGTAAGGTATTAAAAGGTTTATGTAAAAATAATTAATTATCAGTAACCAACAAACTACTGCTAACATTTTTTTTATTTTCGTGTTATCGTTACTTTTGCAGCTTAACGAATACAAAAACATACCAAACTTAATTTTGGTGCGTATTAATGAACTCTGAAACAGTTCAACAACTAAACACAAATAAGTAGAATGATTCCCGCACAATTCAACGCTAAAGAAGTAGAACAAAAATGGTATGCGTATTGGATGAAAAATGATTATTTTTCTTCTAAACCCGACCATAGAACACCGTATACTATTGTAATTCCACCTCCTAATGTAACCGGTGTATTGCATATGGGTCACATGTTGAATAATACCATTCAAGACGTATTGATTCGTCGGGCGCGTTTGAAAGGATTCAATGCGTGTTGGGTTCCCGGTACTGATCATGCCTCAATTGCAACCGAAGCAAAAGTGGTGGCCAAACTCAAAGAAGAGGGCATCAATAAAAACGATTTAACGCGTGAAGAATTTTTAAAACATGCGTGGGAATGGACTGATAAATATGGAGGAACCATCCTTGAACAATTGAAACAATTGGGCTGTTCTTGCGATTGGAATCGAACTAAGTTTACAATGGATGACGATATGTCAGCGTCTGTTATTAACTCGTTTGTTGATTTATACAATAAAGGACTCATTTATCGCGGTTACCGTATGGTAAATTGGGATCCAGAAGCCAAAACTACCTTGTCGGATGAAGAAGTAATTTTTGAAGAACGCCAAGGCAAATTATATTTCATTAAATATGAAGTGGTAGATGACACCGATAACCCATCACCGATAACCCATCACCTAGTAGTAGCAACCACCCGTCCCGAAACCATTTTTGGAGATACAGCTATTTGCATCAATCCAAATGATGAGCGTTTTGCGCATTTGAAAGGAAAAAAAGCCATTGTACCTATTTGCGGTAGAGTAGTACCCATCATTGAAGACGACTATGTAGATGTAGAATTTGGAACAGGTTGCTTAAAAGTGACTCCAGCTCACGATACTAATGATAAAACCCTAGGCGATAAACACAATTTAGAAATCATCGATATTTTCAACGAAGATGCTACTTTGAATTCATACGGATTGCATTACCAAGGAAAAGATAGATTCGTTG
>DALYCS010000045.1:8980-10070 GCA_031973615.1 Flavobacterium sp.
AACAGAAATCCATTTGAACAAAGTAGGGACTTCTGAACGAACCAAAGCAGTAATTGAACCGAGATTATCGGATCAATGGTTCTTAAAAATGGAAGATTTGGTAAAACCAGCTATCAAAGCGGTTTTAGAATCTGATGATATTAAATTATACCCAAGTCGATTCAACAATACTTATGCACATTGGTTGAACAACATTCGCGATTGGAATATTTCGCGCCAATTGTGGTGGGGTCAACAAATTCCGGCCTATTATTTTGGAGACGGAAAAGAAGATTTTGTTGTAGCTGAAAATATTGAAAAAGCGCTTGAGTTGGCAAAAGCAAAAACGCAAAACACAAAACTCGAAACGCGTGACTTACGACAAGATGCGGATGCTTTAGATACTTGGTTTTCTTCATGGTTATGGCCAATGGCGGTTTTTTGTGGCGTTTTAAACCCAGAAAATGAAGATTTTAAATACTATTATCCAACCAATGATTTAGTTACCGGACCCGATATTTTGTTTTTCTGGGTAGCGCGTATGATTATTGCAGGTTACGAATATGCCGGCGAAAAGCCATTTTCTAATGTGTATTTAACCGGATTGGTTCGAGACAAGCAAGGTCGTAAAATGTCAAAATCGCTAGGTAATTCTCCTGAGCCACTAGGATTAATTGAAAAATTTGGTGCCGATGGTGTTCGTGTGGGCTTGTTGTTGAGTGCTTCGGCCGGAAACGACATCTTATTCGATGAGGAATTGTGCAACCAAGGAAAAGGGTTTGCCAATAAAATCTGGAATGCCTTTAAATTGATCAAAGGTTGGGAAGTAGCCGATATTCCGCAACCCGAATCATCTAAAGTAGCCATTGAATGGTACGAAGCGAAATTGCAACAAACCCTATTAGAAATTGAAGATAATTTTGATAAATACCGTTTGTCGGATGCCTTAATGGCCATTTACAAATTGGTATGGGATGATTTTTGTTCGTGGTTCTTAGAAATGATCAAGCCGGGTTACCAACAACCAATTGACCGCGCTACGTTTGACAAAGCCATTGAAATGTTGGAAAGCAATTTGAAGTTGTTGCATCCGTTCATGCCGTTTTTAACG
>DALYCS010000045.1:10080-10870 GCA_031973615.1 Flavobacterium sp.
AATTGTAGGGGAGTGGCCAAAAGCCAAACCGTTTGATACACAATTAATTGCTGATTTTGATTTTGCCACTGAAGTCATTTCGGGAATTCGAACCATTCGTAAAGACAAGAATATTCCGTTTAGAGATGCTATTGAATTGCGTGTGATGAATAATGAAAAAGCAGCAACGTATTTTGATGCAGTGGTTCAGAAATTAGGAAACGTTAGTACCTTGGACTATGTGGCGGATAAAGTAGAGGGTGCCTTATCGTATCGTGTGAAATCAAACGAGTATTTTATTCCGATAACGGGTGCCATTGATGTGGAAGCAGAAATTACAAAATTAACCGAAGAGTTAAAGTATACTCAAGGCTTCTTACGCTCGGTGCAAGGGAAATTGTCTAATGAAAAATTTGTTGCCGGTGCTCCCGAACAAGTGATAGCTAACGAACGCAAAAAAGAAGCCGATGCTTTGGCAAAAATTGCCATGATTGAACAAAGTTTAGCCGGTTTGAAATAATTGGTTTTGGTATGCAATATAAAAAAATCCCGAGTTTGCGCTCGGGTTTTTTTGTTTTTAATTTGGGTACGGAATTTAATTCCGCGCTATCGGGATTTTAACAACGATTGTTTTTACTCAAATCGCGTTTGAACAGCACTTTACCTTCTTTTGCAATATAATCGCCCCTAATAATCAAATACGGATGATTGTTAGAATACCCTGCACTACCGCTTTTGAGGCTAATTTTATCATTGACTTGTAAGCTTTTTAATTGTTCAAACTCTTTCGATACAAATTGCATCATATAGG
>DALYCS010000046.1:0-10741 GCA_031973615.1 Flavobacterium sp.
CACCTTGGACATTAATATGGGGTGCCCCGTACAAAAGGTGGTTAAGTCGGGTTGTGTTGCGTTGCCTTCAGACATTCCTTTGTTTATTCCATCGATTAAACCAAAAGTCCCTAAAAAACAACTGATAAAAATATTCCAATAGATATAAAAATTAACGGTTTTTCGAGTCTTGATGATGTCTTGAATGAGTTTTTTTGACGAATCCAAAACACTGATGGTTTTGTAATTTTTGTAAAACAAATAGATGAAACCCAACAAGATAAAATAATTGGCATTTTCAATTATGTTTAAATAGGGGTGTAGCTTTTCAAAACTTTCAATTTCTTTATCGGAAATTAAAAAGCCCAAACCATTTAATATGATGAATTCAAGGATGCTGATGATCAAGATCCACTTTACAATCGAGGAAGATCTTTTGTGCAACATGTTGTAAATTTCGTTTTCTGAGACTTGATTAAAGGCTTGCTCCTTTTTCTTCCAGTCTTTTTTTAATAGGTCTAATACATCCATAATTACGGATTTAATATTTTTTTTAATTTGCCCTTCACTCGGTTCATTTTTACCCGTGCGTTCACTTCTGTAATTCCTAAAGTTTCTGAGATTTCGGTATAATCTTTGTCTTCCAAATACAAGAAAACCAAGGCTTTTTCAATGTCATTTAGCTCGCTAATCGCGCTGTACAGTAATTTTAATCGTTCTTCTTCTTCAAAATTATAATCCTCTTGAGTTACTTTGTGAAATGTATTGTCAAATTCAATGGTGTCAATTGTTCTTTTCTTCTTTCGGTAGAGGGTTATGGCGGTGTTTAAGCCCACGCGGTAGGCCCATGTAGTAAATTTTGATTCGCCTCTAAAATTGGGAAAGGCTTTCCATAATTGTATGGTTATTTCCTGAAATAAATCTTTATGCGCATCGGCATCAGTAGTATACAACCGACAAATTTTGTGGATGATATTCTGATGTTCTTTGAGTTGTTTGACAAAAAGCGCTTCCGATTCTGATTTCATAACTGATTGGTAGTTGAATGGCTTAATTTGTTACAATTTTTCATAACCAATTACGAGTCCTATAAATTTACTATAACCTTCCATGCCGTCTTGTTGTTGGTTGGCTTTTAAAAAATGGTCATACCACCATTCAAATATCGAAGAAATAGGAGTGTTGTAGTGTGTCCAAAATTGTTTGTTCTCCTCAAAATTTTTCAAAACACCGGTATTAATTTTTGCAATATACGGTTTTGAACTCCCTTCTTCTAGTGCTTCTAGATTAGTCAAGGCATAGTGCAATGCAAAGCTATAGGCCGAATATTGAAAATACACGTTTTCGTTGTTACGCGCCGTGATAAACCCAATAAAATTGCATTCGCTTTCACTGCCTATACCCGTTTGGTGGGCCATTTCATGGCATGTAGTGAGGGGGGTAGTATATTTGGGTTTCAAATGATTAACTTGGGCTTCGTGGGTAAAAGGATTTAAATACCCGCCAAATCCCATGTAGCTCAAGGGATAACTGAAAAGTGAATTTTTGATGCTTTTATTTTTGTAACAAAATTCTTCTAATTCCTTTGGTAAATTTGCATAGCCGTTCAACGCTAAATTGTAAATTTCTTCCTCTGAATAGGGCAGTACAACGGCTACGGTATCATTTTTTGTGATTTGCAATTGCAGGGTGTTGGTTTTTGCCAACATGATTTCGGTAAAAACCTGTAATTGTGCTTTTGAATAGTCTTTGTCCAGCTGTAATTTTTCGTGTAGCGGAATGCGATAATAGTTCATGCCCCACAGCAAATGGAAGAAAAAGTAAAACACCGAAATCCAACTCAAAATTGCCAATCCGTTATTTTTCCATTCTTTGAAAAATCCGATACGGTGCTTCCAAATCCATCGTATTAAGAATAGTATTAAAATAAAATAGAGCACATCTCCGAGTGAAAAGGGCAACCAACCCCAAACCGTTCGGAATGTATGGGCCAACTTAGGATAAAAACCTTTGCTGTACCAAGTTTCAACAAAATCTGGAAATAAACCTATCGTTTTTACCACGATGATTTGTAGGATTAGGAACAAAGGGAGAATGAATTTTCTTTTCACAGCACTTTTTAAAACGTAAATATAATCACAAATCAATTTGTAAAGAAATTAAACTTTGTAACTTTGTTGTCTTGAACCTGAAACTTTAATTCTGAAACAAAAAATACACAAAACAATATAATGAGCCAAGAAATTAGAAACCTGGAACCCAAACCACTTTGGAATAAATTTGCCGATTTGAATGCTGTACCGCGTCCGTCTAAAAAAGAAGAACGTGTGATTGAATTCATGAAAAACTTCGGAACCCAGTTAGGATTAGAAACGTTTGAAGATGAAATCAGAAATGTTATCATACGCAAACCTGCAACCCCAGGAATGGAAAACCGCAAGCCCGTTGTGTTGCAAGGACATCTCGACATGGTACATCAAAAAAATAATGATACCGTTTTTGATTTTGATACCCAAGGTATTGATATGTATGTCGATGGCGATTGGGTGCGCGCCAAAGGGACCACTTTAGGTGCAGATAACGGCTTGGGAGGTGCCATGATCATGGCTATTTTAGAGTCCACAACAATTCAACATCCAGCCATTGAGGCTTTGTTTACCATTGATGAAGAAACCGGAATGACGGGTGCCTTGAATTTGAAAGGTGGCATATTGCAAGGTGAAATTTTGTTGAACATGGACACCGAAGAAGACGATGAAATAGATATCGGTTGTGCAGGTGGTATTGATGTAACAGCAACCCGAAGTTATAACGAAGAAGAAACTCCTGAAGGATCTGTTGGTTATACCATTACAGTGAAAGGGTTACAAGGCGGACATTCAGGTATGGACATCAACAAAGGATTGGGTAACGCCAACAAAATCATGAACCGTTTGTTGTTTGATGGTTTTGAGAATTTCGGATTGCAAATTGTTGAAATTTCAGGTGGAAGTTTGCGCAACGCCATTCCGAGAGAAAGTGTAGCAACAGTAATTATTGCCGAAATGTATGACGAAGCATTTGTGTTTGACATGCAAGAAGTAATTGGCGACATCAAAGCCGAATACAAAACCATGGAGCCAAATGTTAGCATTGAAATCGTAAAAACGAATACGATTCCTGCAAAAGTAATGGATTTAGGCGTACAAGAAGGTTTATTGCGTGCCATTTATGCAGCTCACAACGGCGTGTATAGAATGTCGGCCGATATGGAAGACTTGGTAGAAACGTCCAATAATATTGCCCGGGGGATTGTAAAAGACGGAAACATTTCCATTCAAAATTTAACGCGTTCGTCTGTGGAAACGTCTAAAATGGACTTGGCCAATGCCTTGCGTTCGGCGTATGAATTGTTTGGATGCGAAGTGGAATTTGGTGGAAGTTATCCCGGTTGGACTCCCAACGTAAATTCTGAAATTTTAGAGGTGTTGACGTCAATTTACGAAAAACAAAACGGAACAAAACCCAAAGTAGTAGCGTGTCATGCTGGATTAGAATGCGGTATTTTAGGAACGAATTATCCAAATATGGACATGATTTCATTTGGACCAACAATACACGGTGCACACAGCCCCGATGAAAGAGCATCGATTCAATCGTCTCAAAAATTTTGGAACTTTGTAATTGAAATTTTAGCGAATATTCCGGTAAAAAAATAAGCCAATACAGTACAAAAAATCCCGAGCCAACTCGGGATTTTTTTATTCCTCATAATGGAATCTAGTTAACAAAAGCCATTGCGCTAAACCGCTGTTACCTACAGTTTTATTTAATAACTAAAGATGTAAACCAATCCAACAAAATAAATTGGAACAGTTCCAAAAGCTAAAATTATGTCCAAAACCTTATTTGTGAAAAATATGTTTAGTAGGTTAATTACAATGCAAAATGTGAAAATGTACATTACCATGTTTAGTGACAGAAATGAAACAGAATAAGTTTTATTTTCAACTTTTAGACTCTTAACTTTTTTGAATAAAAGAGTTCTTTCAATATCAACTTTCTTTTCGTTTTCAATGTTCTCAAATTCTTGTGGAAACTTCCCGAGATAATAAACACTTCCGCTTTCACATTCCAAAATGTATTTAATTTCTGTAGAACTTTTTGATTTCCATCCTGGTGTGTAATTAACTGAATTGTAAAATGATTTAATCTTTTCAGTTTTATTGTGAATTGATGGTAAAGTGAAATCAACATATAATATTAATATGAAAATGAGATTAGCCATTATTAGAAATCTGAAATCGTAATTTTTTATATTCATGAGTACTTAGAAATTGCCACTAACGTTCCGCCGATTGTGACAGTTGCGATGTTTATTACTATTGATATCAAATATAAAACTCCTTTTTGAATTTTCAGAGAAAATTCGGTGGACAAACCATGCCAAGCAGTTGTTGCAAACTGCTGTTAGCTATAGTTGCTTACTCAAATTTACTAAGCATTTCTAATTCTGAATCTATTTTCTTTTTCCAGTTACTATATTTTTCAAGAGAATTTGCTTCTAAAACTTCTTCACGGTATAAATCTCTATTTCTTTCGTATTCTGATTTAAGGATGTTAATTTCTTCAAGTAATTGTTTTTTTCTATTTTCATTATCAAACAACTTTCTCATCTTTCTTGTGTAGATTTCAGAAATTCTTAAACAGTATTCTAAATTCCTAAGATTTTGCACTTCTGAAGTGTTTTTTGTCCATGAAGAATCTTTATAAATGCCACAAATTATTACACCAGAGGAATTTGTTCCGTTTATCTCTTTAAGCTTATATTTTACAGTAGGCAAAATATAACTTTCAGAATCAGTTTGTAAGTTTGGTTGCCCTTTAAATGAATTCCAATCTAGACTTTTATTAGAATTGTATTCAGTTAGCCCTGGATTGAAATAAGTCAATATTTGTCTGTCTGAAATGAAGATAAAGAATACTCCTAGAATCAATATTGGAAGAAATTCTGTTTTTAAAACTTTATATTTATTTAATAAATAAATGTCATAACCAATTATTGTTATTATTGGAATTAAAAGCATAATATGATGATAATACTCATAATTTAATTTTAAGATCAAAGCAGTAAAAATTAATGCCGAAGCAAAGCAATTGTACGTATTGTAAAATTGTTTTTTGAAAGCGTTGCGTAATGCTTTTATTAGGTAATAAATTATCATCATTAAATGGCCGCCAAATAATAAAGCTCCTTGCCCTAAAATTTTATTTTGATTCATTAAAAACGAAATACAGACAATAATAATGTAAATAATAAATAGATAATATTTCTTCATTTTGAGAGTTTTCTGTGCAATTATAGCATAACGTTCCGCGGCTTGGCGCAGAGGCGGGTTGTTAAATTGTTTATTGTAAAGATATTAAAATTTTTATTGGGCACATTTCCGACTTAGAAAAATAAACTAGCCATTGCGCCAAACCGCTGTTACCAGTAGGTTTAATGTAAAGTTAAAGTTTCATATTTTGATTGGCACCAATTGATAATTTCACCAACTTTATTTAATTCAATAGTATAATATTTTCCGCTGTTTTGATATTTTTCGTGTACAATAACAAAAATTCTGTTTTCATATACTTTTGGATAATGAATAAATAACTTTGGAAAATTTCCATGATTAAATTTTCTGATTTTAAATTTCTTTTTGTCAATATTTGTTAAATCGAGATCCAATCTCATATCTTCAAATCTTCTCCAATATTTTGAATATTCTAACTTTTCAATATTTTTTCCATAATTTGGAAGCTTTGTCTTTAAGCATTCAGATGGGACATAATAAATTTCTTCACCAGAATCATAGTTAAGAGATTTAAACACAGTTATTTCCCTTTCAACAGGATACATTTCAAGAATAGTGTCTTTATAGAAATTAAAAGCAAATTGTTCGTAGAAAGGATATTCTGATTGTGAATAACAATTTACATTTATTAACAAGAAAAAAATAATTGTATGTAAAATTCTATTGTTCATTTTATGCAGATTTTCAAAACTTACTGATAACGTTCCGCGGCTTGGCGCAGTGGCGGGTTGTTTAATTGTTTTATTGTAAAGATATTAAAATTTTTATTGGGCACATTTCCGACTTAGAAAAAATAAACCAGCAATTGCGCTAAACCGCTGTTTGCAGCTGTGCAATAAACAGTCAATTAAATTTCACTTTCAGTTTATACATTTTTCATTGTCATAATAGATAATCAAAATTATTATTGAAATAAATAATGTATAAATGAACCCAAGAATATTTAAAACTAATAAGGCTTTATTTTTTGTGAATTTTATTTTCAGAGCTAGAAGGGAAGTAATGATAAGTAAGTGAATTGGTAACGAAAAAATAATTCCACTAAAACCTCTTCCCAAAAAACTTTTACCATTGATTAAAGTTAATAATGTAAGTGGAATGAGAAATGCATTGATAAGTAAAAGTAAATATGAAATAATTTTGTGTATCGTTGTAATATTCATTTCTATTGAAGTTTAGTTCTAAAGCATTGCTGCTAACGTTCTGCCGCTTCACGCAGTTGCTGCTGCGAACACTGACCAAACAAATCTACTAAATTTCTTTTGAAAACCAGAATTGTTGACAGCAGATTATTCTCCACGAAGCACAAAATAGCAAGCGCAAGCCCAGCAATAGGCGAAAACTGGTGTTAGCGGTTCGGTTTATTTAGTTATAATATTTTTCCATAAAATTCAGGAATCAAGTTTTTCTTTATTGCAGCTGATTGAGGCCAACTCCAAAGCATAATATGAAATAGTATTATGTGGACTATTATCATTTTCAATACAATTTTTTTTAATGAGTCACTTTTTTTTGTCAACCATAATGAGACAAATAAAAAGATAATATTCTACTCAAACCTGTCTGAGGAAATAATTTTATAAGTACTAATATTTCCAAGAAGGAAATAATCATAGAGATTGTTATTAAAAATAATTTCGGGTTAATTTTTATCATTTTTATTTTAAATTTAGGGCCAAAAACTGACCGCTAACGTCCTGTGGCTTGACGCAGTGGCGGGTTGTTAGATTGTTTATTGTAAAGATATTAAAATTTCTATTGGGCATATCTCCGACTTAGAAAAATAAATTAGCCATTGAAGCAAACCGCTGTTAGCGGTAGTTGCTTAAATCGTTGTGTAAGTACTGCTTCCAATAGATTGAATTATTATTTCACCACTTCCAAAATTTTTGTTTTGATATTTATAGGCATGGATTTTATATAATTCGATATATTTTTTTTCTATCCATAATCCTAAAGTTATCGAATCATCTTTTTTTTCTGAATTGAATACTAAATTATTCCAACTAGTATTATATTTTGTTGGTAACGCAAATAACATTTTTCTATCAGTTCCTTTTACTTCAATCCTGAATATTTGTTGATGACTTCCTTGATAATCAACCAATTTGTCAGCGATTAAATTTATGCTAATTGTAGCAATTCCATTTTCATTTGCTACATTCAATTTTTCAGAACTTAAAACCGTATTTTCTATAGGTGGTGGAGCTGGAGCATTTTCTGAACAAATACTTAGATGAAGATCTATTTTATTTTCAAGTTTAGTTTGATTTTTTTCTTCGCATGATATAAGTATTGTTTCACTTAAAAGTAAAACAATTATATATAGAATAGCTGATAAATTGTGTTTAGTGTTTTTATATGCCATTTTTCACATGTAATTACTGCTAACGTTCCGCCGCTTCTCGTCAGTTGCGGGTTGTTAAATTGTTTATTGTAAAGATATTAAAATTTCTATTGGGCACATTTCCGACTTAGAAAAATAAACCAGCCATTGCGCTAAACCGCTGTTAACTGCTGTTTTTATTGTTTTTTCTCTTTTCTCCAACTGATATATTGAGGAAGTTCACTTAGTTCAATTAATCCAACTTCTTCAGGATTTTCTGGAAGCTGTTCTGTTTCTAAATAATCAATGTCTAAAGCAAAACTTTTTTCTCCAACTATTGTTTCAACTACTTTGTATATTGCAGATGTAAAGTAGTCTTTATCCTTAATTAAATCATGATTTTTTATGCAAACTTCGATTCCGAACCAATTTTCGTCATCTTTCTTTTCAATTGGCATAAACCATATTTCATTTGGGTTTAATATTACGTTTTCGAAATTAATTTCAAAATCTGAATCTTTAGGAGGAATAAACGCAATGAATTTCCAGTTCTTGATTTTGGGTGCATTTAAAATAAGTTCTTCAACTTTATTGAAATAATTAATATCTCCTTCTGCTGAAATTATTAATTCTTGTGTTTCGTCTGGATGACCTCCAGCTTCAAAATATAGTTTGTCACAATAGTTATGTAAATTATCGAGTAACTCATCGAGCAATCTCTCTTTTTCATTTTCGTCGACTTGATTTAGAAACAAGTAAGCATTATTGTTCTTTTCAAACCATTTCCAAAATTGAATACCAGTTTCTGTCATATTTGTATTTTAATCGTGAGCTCTAAAATTGCAGTTAACTTATTTATATGCGAAACTTACGAACTAGTATCTTACCATTTTGGCAAGATTAGCGAAAGTTTCATTAGTTTTTATTTCGCTTTTTTAAACGATAACAAATATAATAAAATAGTTACAACTTTCTAAAACAAAAAAGGTCCACTTTCGTGAACCTTAGTCAATTAACTTAGTAAAATCAAAACTAAGATGGGAAATACAATTCCGGCAAGGGCTAGTTTCCATCCCCGTTGTTTAAAGGTGTTTTTGCCGTGGGTAATCATTACTGTTCCGGTAACGGCAATTAGTATTAACGAAATGCCAAAAATATCGGAGTAGTAAATCCACCAGTTCGAGGTGTTTTTGTGTAGCTTCATCGTTTGGCTAATAATGGGTGTTTTGTGAAACGCTACAATTTCACCCTTACCCGTTTTCATATCAATTTCTACATCGTGTTTTTCAAACGAAATTTTAAACGTTCCTTTTTTTACGTTGTGGCGTCGCATTTTATCCTCGATGCCCAATTGTTTTCCTAAATTTTCGGCGTACGCTTCGGTAATTGCACTTTCTTCAGGCAATTTAATGGTAATGTTTTTAGTTTCTACCGTGTATTTTTCGGGGTGCCATTGTTCGCGGTGGTTCATTAATATGCCCGAAAATGCAAACGAAATAATCAATCCTACATAGAAGTAGCCCAAATCGCGGTGCAGGTCTCTCACTAATTTTTGTTTCATGGGTTAAAATTTGTATCGTAAAGAAGTTAGAATTTGTCTTGGTGCAATGGGGTTTACACTGTAATTTTCATGTACGGTATAATTTAATTCGTTAGTAATATTGGATAGTTTGCACAACAATGAAAACTGTTCCCAATTATATCCTATCGAAACATCTACGGTTGTGTAGCCGTCAATTGGTAATTCTCTGTCCCAAATACCATTGGGTTTGGTGGGGTCAACTTGGTTGTTCCATCCGCCCACACGATTGCCAATGTAATTTCCTATGGCTCCAAAAGATACATTTTTTAAAGTACCAGCAGGTACCGTGTAAAAGAAACTTGCGTTTGCAGTATGTGCTGGTGTTCGGGCTAATCGATCTCCTTCGATAAAACTGCCTGTGGCTCCTGTGGTTTTTGTATAACGCATGTCGTTATAACTATACCCTGCCATTATGTTCAAGGACTCGATAGGTTTGTACATAAGATCAATTTCAATTCCTTTGCTGGTGGTTTCTCCGCTTAACGATTTTACGTTGGTATTGGTGTTAACGTTTCCATTGGCATCAAATTCGGCAGTTTGCGCTAAATTACTATTTACAATATGATATAAAGTAACGTTTGTAGTTAGTAATCCTTTCCAAAATTCTTTTTTTACGCCGGCTTCATATTGGTCAATTAGAGACGGTTTTAGTACTTCATTGTAAATGGTTACACCGGTATTGGGGGTAAAGGAATTGGCATAACTTGCAAAAATTGAGGTGTTTTTTGTAGGTTGATAAATTACGCCTACTTTAGGTGAAAAAGCCCTGTCGTTTCTAATGGTTTCTTCCGTAACGGTATTTGTTGCCCTGTTGTTGGTAATAGGTTTTGCTTCCTGGTACGAATAGCGAATACCCAATAGCGCTTTGAATTTTTCGCCAAACGAAATTAAATCTTGTCCATACACAGCATAGCGATTGGTTGCTGTATTTACGATTCGAGTTATTTCTGAAGCTGGAATGACAGCTTCGTTGGCTTCAGAATAGGAAGAGGGATCAAAAATAGTTACCGTATCATAAGTAGTAATTGTTGCTCCGGTAGCGCGATTGAAAAAACGAAACGTATAGGCATCGGCATCGGCATATTCGGTGTCAATTCCGGCAAACAATTGGTGTTTGATCTTGGATTTGGTAAAAGTACCTTGTAGGCTAAGTTGGTTGGCAAAAATTCGTTCGACCGCTTTGTTTCTTCCCAACGGACGGTTCCATGTGCCGTCAGCTAAGGGTTGAATGCGTTCGGTTCCGATCCATTCTCTGTCAAAATTTTGGAAAGAAGCATTGTAGTTTACTCTCCAATTGGAGTTGAATTGATGGCTAGCTAAAATAGAAGTAGCGGCTTGTTTGGTAGTTCCGTTAGACCATTTCGCACCTAAAAAGGCATTTCTTGGGACATCGGCAATTTCTTTTCCTATCGAACCAGTACCAAAATCAGGCGTCCAATCGTCGCTTAAATAATCAGCTTGCAGGGTAATTTCGGTTTTCTTACCAATTTTAAAAAGCAGGGATGGATTTACATA
>DALYCS010000047.1:0-9831 GCA_031973615.1 Flavobacterium sp.
CAAGCCGGATTCCGTTATAACCAATTGCCGAGCAAGTCGGCAACAGGATTATAACAGTCAGTTTTGCGCTATTGCTGGGTTTGCGCCTGCTATTTTGTTCTTCGTGGAAAATAATCTAGTGACTACAATTCTGTCTTTCAATTTAATTTTGTAGGTTTGTTTTGGTCAGTGTTTGCAGCAGCAACAGACGCCAAGCCGCGGAACGTTATAAGTGATTTTCTCAGAATTTCTTAGAACTATTTGCTTAATTACCAAAATTTGGTAACTTTACAAGAAATTGAAGAAATCATGGGAAGAAACACATCAATATCTTTAGGCAATCATTTTGAAAGTTTTATCGAATCTACTGTCCAAAAAGGTCGTTTCAGTAACGCAAGTGAAGTAGTACGAGCCGGTCTTAGACTTTTGGAAGAAGAAGAAAACCGGATAATCCTTTTGCGCAATGCAATCCGCGAAGGAATTGATAGTGGTCGAGCTGTTGACTTTGATCCCAAAAAACATTTAGAAACTCTAAAATCAAGAAAAAAGTAATGGCTAAGTTTTACTTGACAAACAAAGCCGTTGAAGATTTGGGAGAAATTTGGAATTATACTGTTGAGACTTGGTCTGAAAACCAAGCCGAAATGTATTATTCTTTACTCATTGATTCTTGTCAAGAACTAGCAAATAAACCTAATCAAGGAAAATCATACGCAATCGTTGAAACAAATGTTCTTGGCTTTAAAACTGGACAACATGTAATTTTCTACAGAGTTGTAACGGAAAAAGAAATTGAGGTTGTTAGAATTTTGCATGGAAGGATGGATATGAAAAACCACCTATAACAGCCGTTATTCGCTATAGCTGTTTTTTTTTGAATTGTACTTCTTTCTTCTCGTAAAAATATTATCTTAGCAGACAGTACGCAGTTCACTGGATTCGCAACAGTCGGATAGCAGCGAAACGTTAGCAGCAATTTTATTTGAAACAAAAATGGAAAATTCAAAATTAAGTAATTTAAAGTTAATTCTTTCTGGACTTTTAATTGTTAATATCCCAATTACTATTATCATTCTATCTTCTTTTTATTTGTTAATGACGTACTTTAGTTTACGCTTTACTGAATCGACAATTATTGGAGCGGCTATTGGATGGATTTACTGGGAATTTGCTTCAAGATTTTGGATAAAATGGTCACTTAAACAAGGTATAGAAAAAAAACGATTACACAAAATTGGAATGTGGAGTCTAGTTTTGTGGAAATGGGATTCTGAAAAAATTGAAAAAATAAGTTCCAAACTTAATGAAGGTAAATAAAGTACTACTGCCAAGACACATCAGCAAAATTTTAAAAAAACTGATCATGAAAAAAATATTTTCGCTACTCATAACTTTTCTTCCACTGATCACTTTATCACAGAAAGGTGAAACTGTTAATCTTTCAAAAATCAATTTTTGCGAATTTTCAATTGACGATTTAAAAACTCAAGATCCTAATGTAAAACAAATAAAACTTGAGGAAATGGATTTATGTTCAGATGCATTTGTACAAGATGGCAGATTTGAAAATAGAATTGGATATGAGAGTAAATTATTTCCTGGAGTCATATTCCAAAAGTATGAGGCTAATCATAACATAATTGCGAAAATTCATTTGACCCGAGAATTTAAAGGATATTTGCCTGACGGAAATTATATTGAAGTTGAAAATCTAAAAGCTTCTGACGTAATAAAAAAGTATGATTCTTTGAATTCATGGACATCAAGAGGTTGCTCAGATTATTGGGGAATAAAAAAAGACAATAAGCTCAATTTTTATGTGAAAATCGATAAAAACAAAAATCCGAGATATCCTGTGGACCAAATATATTATTCAGAACAATTTATTGAGGGAATAGATATCATTTCGGATTGTTATTCGTATTTCGAAAAGGAAAAGGAGAAACAGACTCCACTTTACATTGTGGAAGAAAAAGAAGTAAATGAGGAATTTATTAGAAAATTAAACCCCAATGACGTTGATTCGATAACTGTATTGAAAGATAAAAGCGCAATTGAAAAATATGGCGAAAAAGGCAAGAATGGCGTGATTGAAATTAAACTTAAGAAAAAATAAAAAACGTTTCAAAACAGCGGTTTAGCGCAATGATTATTTATGGCTACGTGCCATTTTTTAAGTATAATCCAACAAAGAAACGTACCCGTTGCCTTTACTTCACCTCTTTTACCCCTTTGAAAAAGAGCCACTTCATGAATATTTTTTCGCCGTCGTGGGTTTTAAGGGCTTGAAACTTAGGCGCTAGCAATAAGGCTACCATAAATCCCGTCATCGGAATCCAAAATCCTTGCAAATGAGTTACGTGATCTACAAGATATAACGTAGGCAAATAAATCACCACAAACCCTAAGAAATTGTATAGAAATGCTTTTACTTTTTTATTCATCTTTTTTATTATTGAAATTTTATTGTTGATACTTTTCCCTTCTCCCTTTTCCCTTTTCCCTTTTCCCTTCTCCCTCTTCACTCTTCACCCTTCACTCTTCACTCTTTACTCTTTACTCTTCACTCTTCACTCTTCACTCTTCTCCCTCCTGCTCCCGATACTTGCCTTTTTTACTGCCTTCATACATTTCGTATTTCACAAAACGGGTTTCCAACTTTCCGTTGAAAAGCTTGATTTTTCGGCTCGGCTTTAAACCTACAAATTTCAAGGCTTCTAAATTAGCCGTAATAAACCAAGCGTTGGTATTGGGGTAACTTTGTTTGAGGGTATCGCCTATTTCGCGGTAAAAGCGCTCCATATCGATATCCAATCGTTCGCCATATGGCGGATTAAACACCATGTGCAAGGGTCCTTCTGTTTCTTTTTTCGAATCGAAGAAATTGTCATTGCTCACTTTTACATAGTCGTCTAAATTGGCATTTTTTATGTTGTCTTTGGCTTTAGAAACGGCACTAGGCGCTTTGTCATAACCCTTAATAGTGTAATGAAACTCGCGGGTTTTCTTCAATAAGGATTCTAAAATGTTGTCGAATAATTCGGCATCCCAATCGGTCCATTTTTCAAAACCAAATTCTTTTCGGTTGATGTTGGCCGGAATATTACACGCAATCATGGCGGCTTCGGCTAAAATAGTTCCCGAACCACACATGGGATCTACAAAATGACTTTTGCCTTCCCAACCCGATAACAACAACATTCCCGCCGCCAACACTTCGTTAATGGGCGCTATATTAGTAGCCGTTCGATACCCTCTGTGGTGCAACGAAGCCCCAGATGAATCTAAGGAAACTGTTACCGTATCGCGGTCGATGTGCACGTGAATTTGCAAATCGGGAAAATCTTTATCAATGCTTGGGCGTTTGCCGTCAATTGCTCTAAATTGGTCCACTATGGCGTCTTTTGTTTTCAAAGCTACAAACTGACTGTGGTTGAAATTTTCAGAATGCAAGGTGGTTTCTACCAAAAACGTAAGATGCGGTGTTAAATAATCGCTCCAATCAATCGCCATAATACCATCATATAAGGTTTTTTCGTTGTGAGCTCGAAACGTTTTGATGGGTTTTAAGATTTTTAATGCTGTACGCAGCGCCAAATTAGCTTTATACATAAATCCTTTATCGCCTTTAAAATGCACCACACGGGTTCCAATTTCTACTTGTTGGGCGCCTAAAAGTTGTAATTCTTTGGCTACTAGTTCTTCAAAACCAAAAAAGGTTTTGGCCGTCATTTTATAATTTTCCATGCTTCAATTTCAAGTGCGATTGCAAAAATCAAATACAATCACAATAATTAGGGTAATCTTGTGCAAAAATACATTAAATTTGCTACTTGAATGAAATGAAAACCGAATTAATGTCTGATCATCCATCTGTTCCCGATTCAACAAACCCAACTGCTACAACAAATTGGTTTGCTTCTTGGTTTGATACACCCTACTACCACATATTATACAAAGAACGAAACGACAACGAAGCGCAGTTGTTGATGGACAATTTGACCCAGTATTTAAATCTTCCAGAAGAAGCAAAAATATTGGATTTGGCTTGTGGAAAAGGGCGTCATGCAATCTATTTGAATTCGCTTGACTATGACGTTACAGGGGCCGATTTGTCGGAAAACAGCATCGCAGAAGCTTCTAAGTTTGCCAATGACAAGCTGCATTTTAAAGTGCACGACATGCGCGAACCATTTGCCGAAAAATATGATGCTATTTTTAATTTATTCACTAGCTTTGGGTATTTTGAAGACGACGCCGATAATTACAAGACACTGAAAGCAATTCACAACAGTTTGACTGAAACCGGTTTTGCCGTATTGGATTTTATGAATGTTGATTATGTGTTGGCCAATTTAGTGCCCGAAGAAGTAAAAACAGTTGACGGGATCGATTTTCACCTCAAGCGGTATTTGAAAGACGGACACATTTATAAAGAAATTAATTTTGAAGATCAAGGCAAAAAGTATCATTTTACCGAAAAGGTTCAAGCCCTTCGCTTGGAAGATTTTGAAAAAATGATGGACAAAGCAGGTATTTTTTTATTGGACCTCTTTGGCGATTACAAATTGCGAAACTATTACAAAACGCAATCCGAACGTTTAATTATGATTTTTAAATAATGCAGTATATTATCACCTTTTTTGCGGTTATTCTAGGGTTCTTAATGGCTTTATTCTTGAAACCCCAAAAGAAAAACAACATCAAACTCTTACTCGCTTTTAGCGGCGCTTTTTTACTTTCGCTAACGGTATTGCACTTGCTACCCGAATTGTTTAGCGAAACACATGTGCATGCGGGCGAAGCACCACACGCAACACTTCCAGTGGGCGTATTCATTATGCTGGGGATCTTGTTTCAAATTGCCTTAGAATTCTTTTCTAAAGGCGCTGAACACGGTCATGTTCACGTGCACACCGACGCGCACAACGAATTGCATCACATTCCGTGGTTGTTGTTTTTTAGTTTGTGCCTTCACGCTTTATTAGAAGGCTTTCCGATACATGAAAATCAAAATTTAGCCTACGGCATCGCCATACACCATTTTCCAATTGCTATTATTTTGACCTTATTTTTTGTAAATGCCAAAATGAACAAATGGCTAATTTTTGCCTTTATGTTTTCCTTTGCACTCATGACCCCACTCGGCACATTATTAGCAGATCAAATGGAATTTGCACAACACTATGCTAAAGAAATTTCAGCGGTTGTTGTAGGGATTTTATTTCACATTTCATCAACGATTATATTTGAAAGTAACGAGGGACATAAATTCAATTTGGCCAAAATTACCATGATTGTATTTGGTTTTGCCTTAGCCTATTTCATAGAAATGGGACATTCACATTAATTTTTGACTAATTTTCAACTCCAGTAAAACTAAAGAAATGAACTTTACCAAAACTACGGAACAGTCCTCAAAATACGAACATTTGGAAAAAATGTCGGTTAGCGAACTGTTAACCAATATCAATCAAGAAGACAAATCAGTACCCTTGGCCATCGAAAAAGCCTTACCGCAAATCGAACGATTAGTGATTGAAGTGGTAGCAAAAATGAAACAAGGCGGTCGTTTATTTTATATTGGCGCCGGAACTTCAGGACGCTTGGGTATCGTAGACGCTTCTGAATGTCCACCTACATTTGGTGTTCCTTTTGATTTGGTGATTGGCATCATCGCTGGGGGCGACACGGCTATTCGCAAAGCAGTTGAATTTGCAGAAGACGATCGCGAACAAGCCTGGATCGACTTGCAACAATGGAATATTAACGAAAACGATGTGGTAATTGGAATTGCTGCATCTGGAACAACACCTTATGTTATTGGTGGATTAGAGAAGTGTAATCAAAATAATATTTGCACAGGCAGCATCAGTTGTAATGCCGAAAGTCCACTATCCAAAACCGCTCAATTTCCTATTGATGTGGTAGTTGGACCTGAATTTGTAACAGGCAGTTCGCGCATGAAAGCGGGTACCGCACAGAAGTTAGTATTGAACATGATCTCTACTTCTACCATGATTCAGCTAGGTAAAGTAAAAGGTAATAAGATGGTGGATATGCAACTGAGCAACAACAAATTAGTTGACCGAGGCACACGCATGATAATGGATGAAATTTCGGTTAGTTACGAAGAAGCCAACGAACTTTTAAGCACACACGGCAGCGTGAGAAATGCTGTCGATTTTTATCATAATTCAAAATAAATGGGAACCAACAAATCCGTACTTGCAAAAGGTGTCAAATATTTAGCCGGAGCACTTCCACTCCTTTTTATAGGACCCGTAGTGATTACTAGCGCTTTTAAAAACGAAAAGCATCCATTGTATGTTTACGTGCTTATTTTAGGAATACTAATTGCCTTAGCTGCAATGTTTTTAATTTTCAAAGGCATCAATACCGTATTAAAAAGTTTATTTGATGCAGAGAACAAGTAATGCAAATCACATGAAAATAGCAAGCACATTCTTCTTATTACTACTCCTCACATCTTGTTACCAACAAGAGCGCGACTGCAAAAACTTCAAAACGGGAAATTTCACCTCTGAAACCGAAATTGAAGGTAAAAAATTGACCAGTAGTTTTGTACGAAATGATTCGATGCAAATTGAAACCTATGAAGGAAAAACAGATACGTTTAAAGTCCGCTGGACCAACGATTGTGAATACATCATTCAAAATATACATCCCAAAAATAGAGAAGAGAAAAAACCGGTTCAAATGAAAATTTTAACCACCAGTACCAACTCCTATGTTTTTGAATATTCCTACGTAGGTGATTCCAAAAAACAACGCGGCACCGTAACAAAACAATAATTAATAACGTATAATACAATTTAAACCCTAATACAACATGGAAGTATTATTTACATCAGATGCACTTATTGCTTTATTGACCTTAACTTTTTTAGAAATCATTCTAGGAATTGACAATATTGTATTTTTATCAATTGTATCCGGAAAATTAAGAGTTGAAGATCAGCCTAAAGCACGACGCATCGGACTATTACTTGCGATGTTGTTTCGAATAATATTATTGTTTGGAATCACGTGGGTTTTGAGCTTACAAGACATCTTATTTACAATCAACTTTTCTTTTTTTAGTGCTGGAATAACCGGGCAAAGCTTAATTATTTTTGGCGGAGGTCTATTTCTTTTGTACAAATCTGTTACCGAAATCCATCATAAATTAGAAGGCGAAGAAGAATCTGAAAAAGGAAAAGCAAGCAATTCACTAACCGCAGCAGTAACCCAAATTGCATTATTGAATTTAGTATTTTCTTTTGACAGTATCTTAACCGCTGTGGGATTGATTAGCATGAAAGACCCTTCACAAGGTGGTTTTGGTTACGAAGGTGCGTTAATCATTATGATATTATCTATTGTTATTTCGATTGTTATCATGATGATCTTTGCTGGACCCGTTTCAAAATTTGTAAACGAACACCCTACCATTCAAATTCTCGGACTTTCGTTTTTAATATTAATTGGCGTAATGCTATTAGCTGAAGGATCGCATTTGGCACACTTTAGATTCTTTGGCGATGCAGAAGTACACAGTATCCCAAAAGGGTATTTGTATTTCTCCATATTCTTTTCCTTATTTGTGGAGTTTTTAAATTTACGCATGAAGAAAAGTAAAAACCCAGTAAAATTGCGCAACAATACAATTGTCGATGAAAAACCAGAAGACGAAGACATCACCAATTAACCCCATAAAAAAAGCGCTCGATGAGCGCTTTTTTGTTTTACGACAATCCGGTAATAACTCCGTTGTTATCAATATCGATACGTTCGGCATTAGGAACCGCAGGCAAGCCAGGCATTCGCATCACCTCACCTAGTAAAGGCACAACAAACCCCGCTCCACTTGCGATTTCAAATTCGCGCACGGTGATATCAAAATTTATTGGACGCCCCGTTAATTTTTCATTATCCGAAAAACTAGCCGGTGTTTTCGCCATACACACGGAAAAATGATCGAAGCCTAGATCGTTAATCATTTTTAATTGTGCTTTTGCTTTTGGTGAAAATTCAACTGAATTTGCGCCATATATTTTTTTTGCTACGGTGTTGATTTTATGCTCAATACTATCTGTTGACTGATATAAAGGTTTGTAATTCGCAGTCCCCGATTCAATAGCTGCCACTACAGCTTGAGCCACTTCAGCCGACCCTTTTCCACCATGCACAAAAGCTGTACTTACAATAGCCGTTACCCCTTTAGCAGCACACAATGCTTTCAATTTATCGTATTCAGCTTGAGTGTCATCTGGAAAAGCATTAATACATACTACAGGATTCAAGCCAAACTGTTGCATGTTTTCAATGTGCTTTTCTAAATTACAGAAGCCTTTTTCAACAGCAGGAATGTTTTCTGTGGTAAAATCGGATGCCTTTAATCCTGCGTGATGTTTGATCGCGCGAATAGTTGCTACTAACACCACAGCATCGGGCTTTAAACCACTTTGTTCGCATTTGATATGCAGAAACTTCTCAGCACCCAAATCGGCGCCAAAACCAGCCTCTGTAACCACATAATCTCCTAACGACAATCCCATTTTAGTAGCAATCGCCGTATTGGTTCCTTGTGCAATACTCGCAAATGGTCCGCCATGTAAAATAGCCGGATTACCATCAATAGTTTGCACTAAGTTCGGTTTAATTGCATCTTTCAATAGTGTAGCCATAGCACCCACCACGTTTAAATCTCTGGCAAAAACAGCCTTCCCCTCTAGTGTTTTCCCGATAAAAATATTACCCAATCTAAATTTTAAATCTTCCAAATCCTTTGCCAAACACAAAATTGCCATGACTTCAGACGCGGGAGTAATATTAAAACCGTCTTCCCGCATGCTTCCATTCGCTTTAGCGCCAACACCAATGATAATTTGACGCAACGAACGATCGTTCATATCCATAACACGCTTCCATGCTATCGATTTTGGATCCAAGTGTAAGGAATAATTACTATTTTGCAAGTTATTATCAATGACCGCGGACAATAAGTTATTTGCCTTTTCAATAGCAGAAAAATCGCCTGTAAAATGCAAATTGATATCCTCCATTGGCAACACCTGAACATAACCACCACCGGCAGCTCCACCTTTCAATCCAAAAACAGGACCCAACGAAGGCTCACGCAATACAGCAATCGCTTTTTTACCAATGTAATTCAAACCATCAGTCAAACCAATAGACATTGTGGTTTTCCCTTCACCATATTTGGTTGGTGACATGGCAGAAACTAAAATTAGTTTCCCTTTTGGATTTTCTTGCTGTAAATACAAAGGCAATTTGGCTTTGTATTTGCCATAATATTCTAAATCATCTTCTGAAATATCAATTTTATTAGCGATTTCTTTGATGTGAGACATGGTAGCATTTTGTGCAATTTCAATGTCTGATGGAAATGAAGCCATATTCTATAATATAATTTAGGGTAAAAGAGGCGATTGAAAAGAGTAAAAAAAAGACCTGCAAAGTAATCAATAACCTCGCAGGTCAAAACTTATTCTAAAGACAACGTGATCTGTCCGTCTTCATCTAATTCGGTTTGAATATCTTCTAAAGGCATGGATTCAGCAACTGATTCTAGTTCTTCAACGACTTCTTCTTCCGGCTCTTCATACGGAAGTGATGCTAACAAATTGATTTGTCTGATCTTATCTGTCGTCAACTGATTACCTAAAGCTTTTATTCCTTTAACAGTTATAAATTGCTCTAAATCAATGATTTGATTTTCTTTTTGAATGCCTTTCACTTTGGAAAAAATAACCTCAGCAACCGGACGCCAATCGGTGGACACAATTTCTAATTGCGACTTCTCATGTTCGGTAATGAAAATTTCTT
>DALYCS010000047.1:9841-10634 GCA_031973615.1 Flavobacterium sp.
AACGATCCTTCTCGCCAACATAATAAATACAAGAAATAGGCTTATTTGGATTCCATTTCTCCAACACGATCATGTCTTCTTCAAAATGTGTGGTCAATTCCGGAATTATGGTTTTGAGTTTTCCCGATTGGTTGACAATCAAGAGGCGATCGTTAGGTCTAAATTCACCCAACAACTCGCCACGTCCATCCACATTTAATCGTTGTACGGTATCATCAAACCAAACTTTTCGGGGGCGTAAGGTTGAAATACCTTTTTCTTTCAATTCGATTTTTTTGATAGGGTATTTGGTCACCGTATTTCCGCGAGACGCCCTTCCTTTAATAGCGATATCCGAAAAATCCACATCCCATTTTAATTTTTTCACACTACCCACTTGGCGCAACAGTATCGTTACCACCTCAGCTTCTCCATTTGGATTGGCTGAAAAATACGATACCATAGAACCTGGATTTTCCTGTGTTAAATCATAAAACTTATCACGAGTAACGCCCGAAACATTAAATCGTTTGATAAAGGTTGAACCGTTTTTCCCATCACGGTACATCATGTTATATATGGTTCGCTTGTCGTTTTTATCAAAAACCGCAATATGAATAATGTCTTTTCCAACGAATTTTTTATCATCCACTTTTGATACCATCATTTTTCCATCGCGGAGGAATACAATGACATCATCAATATCGGAACAATCGGCAACGTACTCGTCTTTCTTTAATCCGGTTCCAAAGAAACCTTCTTCTCGGTTGACATAGAGTTTTGTGTTACGCAAAACCACTTTGGTGGCCTCAAT
>DALYCS010000048.1:0-10507 GCA_031973615.1 Flavobacterium sp.
AGGATAATTAACTACAGCAGCTTCAAAAATATTTAGATATATACCGGATGGGGATTTTAACATTAATGGCGATTGCACGCGAAAGGGACTGGCAATTGATTTTACTCCGATGCCCTTATTCATGGCTAATTTAGAATTGTCGATATCGGATAAATTCGTTTCATTATATGCATATTCTTGGCTATCATAATCACCTGGAATCCAAAATGCTTTGTGATTTTCGATTAAATTAAAATATGATTTTTCATCCGATACCACAAAATAGTTCAAATTAGCCTGTTTGGGAATATCATATCTGAATGCTACACCTTCATTATATACTCTAAAAATGATGTTAAGTTTTCGGTTGGTTTCCTTTTGAAGTAAAAAATAGGTAATTTGGTTATATACATTTTGAATTGTGGATTGTTCGCCTAAAACCGGTTGCCAGGATTCATTAACAGATGTTGCTACTTGATCGATTAAGGTAAACCCATGATCGAGCGCTACATTGTCTTTTAATGCAATCCCCAATACACTTTCTTCTACTATTTTTTGATTCAAATAAGAAACCTGATAGGATGGCTTGCCCTCTGATGTAAGAGAAAAAGAAACACTAATTTTTTTTGAAGGCGATTGAATTCCTTGGGCCCAACTGCTCATTCCGAGGCAAAAAATAAACCCAACTATATATTTTTTCATGTGATGATTATTTGAAGATTATGCTATTAACAAATTCAATTAAAATATAAAAATAGACTTTAACTAGAAAGCAAACAACAAGATTGCATCATAGTTATTAACGAAAACGTTTGAGTAGCATTGCTAGCTTACTACAAACAACAAAATAAAAAAGAATTATTTTCCGTCGACGTAGTCTTGTAAATAGGCAAATCGGCTTGTTAACTTACCATTTTCTGTCATTTTTGCCCGTTGTAAAATTCCATCTTTATCACCATTAAAAAAAGCAGGTATTACATGTTGCATAAACATTTTTCCGAAGCCTTCGCTGGCATCTTTTGGTAATTCACAAGGCAAATTATCGACAGACATTACCATAATAGAGGCCGGATGTGTATAGGCCACTTCCTTATGTTCACTTGGCAAATAACCAAAAAACGGTTCTGCAATAGTTGAAGCTTTTAACGTACAAGCAATTGGACCATCAACATCACAAGAAATATCAGCAACCACTTGAATTTTATTATCGGGTGCTTGCAACATTTCACGAGTGAGTATATCGGGAGCACCATTTCCATGAAAATGGCCGGCCATAAATAAATCGGCTACTTTAGAAAAACGACCAAAATCAGATGTGTAAGTTGATGGATTGGCATAAAAATCAGCTTTTGAACTTGGCATTCCGTCGGCTCTTTTATTATAATCCATTACATCAATTTGCGTATATACTGGTTCTGAATAGTTTTTGGTAAGAAAATCATCCACGGCCACTTGTTTTATTTTCATGCCGTCTAACATTTCTTTGGCGCCCATACCTACTTTACCATGACCTGTCAATACAATTTTGATATTGGGTAAAATTTGGCGTTTCAATCGCGTAATTAATTCTTCTTGACTGTTCAAAGTTTCGGCTTTGGCCAAGTTAAATAAATCATATTTAATTCCGAAGGCTCTGATACCATTGTAAGCTCCTACAATTCCGGCATAGCGACCAAACCCTATCAAACGTTGTTGGTTTGCATCAACTATGGTTTCATGATCATACAATTCTATATTATTTTCTAAAACCGCTTGCAATAATTTTCTATTGTAAGGTTGTTTTTTTATAGTATGCGAAAAGAAAAAATATTTTTTATTGGGAATTAAGGCCTCTACAGGCACTTCTTTAACTCCAAAAAGCACATCACAATCGGCTACATCCTCCACGACAGAAAATCCTAACGATTGATACTGTTCGTCAGCAAATACTCGAATGTCTGAGCTTTCGACACAAAGTGATACTTCCGGGAAAGTAGATTGTAGGCGAAGGAGTTCATCGGGGGTAAATACCACGCGGCGATCGGGTGGTGTTTTTCTTTCTTTAAGGAGTCCGAATTTCATAATACATACTATTATAACTAATGATTTAGTTTATGTTACAAATATAACATTTTACGGAAAGCGACACAATGTTTTTTTTATTAAACTATTCCTAGTATTTTTGCAAAACTTTCTATTGCAGAAACTACTGGGGTCGACTGGTTTTGACAGCGAGTGGAATTGATTAGTAAGCACGTCGAGCATTGTATGTTTAGCTCGTAAATCCAAATGTACACACCTATAAACGGCGAAAATAATTACGCTTTAGCTGCTTAATCTGAATTATAGTAAGATTTGCCTAGTTCCGACCAGGTCGGAAAGCTAGATTCTCCTCAACAGCCTTGGTTTATGGCGTTTGACATAGGAGAACCGTAAAAGTAAACCTAGGAAAGGTAATGTTTTGAATCCTTTCTGACACGGATAAAGCTAAGCTAAAAGTGGCCGTTTCCAGCCTTGCTTTTAGTCGAAAACTCAAGAGGAAACTAAACGTGTAGAACCCTTTTTGATTGCTTGTTTGGACGAGAGTTCGATTCTCTCCGACTCCACGAGTCGAACCAAAAGACTTTTTTTTGAAGAAGATTTTTGGTTCAAAAGTTCGAAGATAAATCTTCTATTTCCACAAAAGCACTTCAAATGAAGTGCTTTTTTTATTGGCACAACCTAGAAAAAGCATCCTGACAGAAAATTACTTAATTTCACAAAAAAAACCAGACGATTAGCTGGCTTTCTTTTTGCTATTCGAGTGCAAAGGTTACGGTTACCGAAACACTAATTTCTAAAGTTCCAATAGCTAAGGTTTCTTTAGGAGCATCATTACCTTCTGCAGCCATAGCATATGTTTTCATTTCGGAAAATACGGCTCGAGGAAATTGGGTAAAAGAACTATCAGATACCACTAAGGCCTTCCCTACTTTTTGTCCTGGCAGTTCGGATACAAAATCCATTGCTTTTTGTTTGGCGGCTACCATAGCGCTTTTACGTGCTTGACTTTCATAGGCTGTCAATTGAGAAGCTTTGAATTCGACACTTTGAATACTATTGATACCCGCTTCCATTACTTCTAGTAACAATGCATCATATTTGGAAAGATTTTTTAAATATATGGTTAGCGTTTGATGTGCTACATAAAATTGCTTTTTAGAGGCTTCATCATCGCTTTTATACAAACTTACCTGCTGTGTTTGAAAATCGGCAGTTGGAATTCCGAAACGTTTGATTACTTTAATTACCTTATCGATTTGCACATCGTTTTTCTTTTTGACTTCGAGTGCATCTTTACCATTATTTTCTAATGCTAGTGTAATCAATGCTTCATCGGGAATTACTTTTAATTTTCCTTCACCCGTTACGGTAATTTGGGGTATTTGCTTTGTTTCTTGTGCCTGTGCTACAGCAACAAATAAAAGGAGCGCAACTGCTATTTTTTTCATACGTTCAAGTTTTTATAAAACAATAAGTTACAAGGAATATGCCAAATTTAGAGTTTGTTGGTTTTTTCTAAAAAAAACAAAACCACTATTGGTACTAATAACGCCACAACAGTAAGTGTTTGCTCTGTGAATATATGGGGCTCTCTAATCAATGTAATGACAAAACCACCTATTGCACCACCAAAGTGGGCTACGTGACCTATATTATCCCGCTTGGTTTTCATACCATATATAGAAGCCAGTAAATACAAAAATCCAAAAACATAGCCTGGAATAAATCCATACATGTAGATATGGGGTTCGATTAATATCGCACTGTAAATGATTCCGGTTACAGCTCCCGAAGCTCCAACTGCTCTGTAATTATATTCTTTCTTATGAAAATATAAAGTAAGCATGCTACCAGACAACAAACTTCCAAAATAAAGCAAGAAAAAATAAGTGCTACTGAAATGAGAAACTACATAAGGGGCAAACAAATACAAAGTAAACATGTTGAAAAACAAATGCTGAAAATCGACATGTAAAAAACCCGAACTAAACATTCTAAACCGTTCTCCCGATTGAATGCTTCCAATATGAAATTCGTTTTTAGTAAAAAACATGTGGTCTTGTGTTCCTTTGTAACTGATGAGAACAGTTACACCAATCAAAGCCAATATACTTATCATCATTATTTTTTTTTGTAAATTTATGAATAGTTTGGCGAATTAACTTAGAACTAAAAAAGTATATTTGTAAAAAAATAACCGAATGCAACTACTTCTATATATTTTATTTTATCCAATAATATGGCTTATTTCGATATTGCCATTTCCAGTTTTTTATCTATTTTCAGATGTTGTTTGTTTTTTAACTTATCGGGTTATAGGCTACCGAAAAAAAACAGTTAGAGAAAATTTAGCATTGGCCCTACCTCATTTATCTGAAAAAGAAAGACGTGCTATTGAAAAAAAATTCTATAGTCATTTGTGTGATTTATTTTTAGAAATGATCAAAACATTAAGTATATCACAAAAAGAAATCGAAAAACGTTTCACTTTTAGCAACTTAGACGTATATCTAGACTTAGAGAAAAAAAATAAAAGTGTTGCTGTCCTTTGTGCCCATTATGCGAGCTACGAGTGGGTAATATCAATGAATTACTATATCCACCACAAAGGATATGGCATTTATAAAAAAATTGCCAATCCGTATTTTGACACCTTGGTTAAAAAAATTCGTTCGAAATTTAAAGCCGAATTAATTACTACTAAAGAAGCTATTCCAACGATAGCTGATAATTATAACAAAGGGATTTTATCACTCTATGGTTTTGCTAGTGATCAATCACCGAAGAAAAATGCGGCATACCATTGGGCGCCTTTTATGGGACATGAAGTTCCCGTACACACAGGGGCTGAAATGCTGGCCAAACGCTTTGATATGAATGTCATCTTTTTGCGTACCAAAAAAATTAAACGCGGCTATTATGAAGCTAGTTTTGAAGTATTGTCTGATGATGTAAAAGCAGTGCCAAATTATGAAATTACCGATCGATTCTTACAATTGGTAGAACAACAAATACTAGAAGCGCCCGAATATTACTTATGGACGCACAAACGTTGGAAATTCATGAATACTAAACCGTAAACCAATTATTTACGCGTTCTTTTTCAATTGATAAATCAGACGTATGATTGAATTCATTGGTCTTTGGATTGTATTCATAATCAGCACTCCATATGTTGTGATTTTTTGCTAATGCTAAAATACTTTCACATACGTATTGTATTTCCTCTGTCGTGGTAGTTGGATGAACAGACATGCGAATCCAACCCGGTTTTTGGATCAAATCACCTGTTGCAATTTGACACACCAATTGGTTTGAGGTTTCTTGATCTACATGCAATAAATAATGCCCGTAAGTACCCGCACAACTGCATCCACCTCGAGTTTGTATACCAAATTTATCATTGAGTAATTTAACCCCTAGATTATAATGCAATGCATCGATATAAAAAGAAATAATTCCCAAACGATCTTGGTGTTGATCGGCTAGTATGTGTAAATTTGGAGTAGCATTTAAACTGGAAAATATATAGTCAACCAACTCATGTTCGCGGGCTAAAATGTTTTTTACACCCATTTTTTCTTTCAATTGAATGGCTAAAGCTGTTTTTATGACTTGCAAAAAACCAGGTGTTCCACCATCTTCACGATCTTCAATGTTATCGATATACTTGTGTTCGCCCCAAGGATTGGTCCAACTCACCGTTCCACCACCCGGACAATCAGGGACATTATTTTTATAAAGATTTTTATTAAAAAGCAACACACCTGAAGTTCCTGGTCCACCTAAAAATTTATGAGGTGAAAAAAAGATTGCGTCCAAATAGGCATCGGGCGCTTGCGGGTGCATGTCTATAGCTACATATGGCCCCGAACAAGCAAAATCAACAAAACAAACCCCGTTATGTTGGTGCATGAGTTGCGCCACTTCATGATAGGGTGTTCGAATTCCGGTCACATTAGAACAGGATGTAATAGAGGCAATTTTAAAACTTCGGTGTTTGTATTTATCCAATAACTCCTGTAAAGCTTCGATGCTAAATAAACCCGATTCATCCGCTGGTATGACTACCACATCAGCTATTGTTTCCAACCATGAAGTTTGGTTGGAATGGTGTTCCATATGGGAAATAAAAACAATAGGTTTAATATCTTCGGGAATGGCTGCAAATTCTTTCAAATTTTCTGGAATTCTTAGCCCCAAAATACGTTGAAATTTATTAACAACACCGGTCATACCCGTTCCGTCTGTGATTAAAATATCGTCTGAATTGGCATTCACATGGTGCTTGATAATATGACGCGCTTCATGGTAAGCCAAGGTCATAGCCGTTCCAGTGACAGTGGTTTCAGTATGTGTATTGGCAACAAAAGGTCCAAATTCATTCATCAATTTTTCTTCGATAGGACGATACAATCTTCCACTAGCTGTCCAATCAGTATAAATGATTTTTTGTGGCCCATAAGGTGAAGTAAAAGCCTGATTTACTCCTATAATATCTTTTCTGAAATCGTTAAAATAAAGTTCTAATTGGGTTTTCATTAGCGCAGTATAAAAGTTCAATTATTCTTTGGTTTGTCGTTCATACAAAACCGTTTCAACGGTTTGAAATTCGGTTGGCTTATCGGAGCTAACAAAATACTTCACAAGTATTTGTCCCCATAAATCACCGTTTGAAAATTCTGCAATAAGCCAGCGGTGATTCAATACTTTAGAGGCATTCACAATAAAGGGTTTTCCATCAATAGGTTCATAGGGCACTAAGTGATTTCCGTTTTTATTTTCATTCAAAACAATCAAATCCTCTTTAACCTTTATGGCTACTTTTTGGTAGTCTAAATTATTGCTAAAAAAATATTCTTGCGCATCCTCATCACTTTCTAAGGCAAAATAATTTGCATTCGACAATTGCATTACAGAATCGCGAGACGTTTTTAACTGCGCTTTCACTTTTTGTACCTCTTTGTCTTTTCCATTCAATATTTTAGTGGAATTCACAAATTGAAATACGTTGAACAAAAGTGAAAAAACGAACCCATATAAAATAACATTTTTCATGTGTAAGGAATTAAATTGTAATTTCTAAATTATCATAAGCTAGAAATACATTAGGCGGCAATTGCTTTTGTATTTCGGAATGAAAACCAAATAAATGACTAATGTGCGTCAAATAGGTTTGCTGTGGCTGCACCAAAGATATAAAATGTAACGCTTCTTCTAAATTAAAATGTGTGGCATGGGGTTCTTCACGCAAGCAATTTATTACCAACACCTTACACTTTTTAATTTTATTAATTTCGGCAGCATCCATACTTTTTACATCGGTTAAATACACAAAATCTTCGAATTTGTACCCAAAAACTTGCAGGCTTCCGTGCCAAGCATTGATGGGCTCAATACTAAAATTATGCACTTGGAAAGGAATGTTTTCAAAAACTTGATGAGGTGTTACTGAGGGTGCCCCAGGATATTTATCATCAGTTTGAAAAATATAATCAAAACGCTTTTCAAGATTTTTCAACACGCGGTCGTGTGCATAAATTGCGATGTTTCCTTGTTTGAAATAAAAAGGACGAATGTCATCCAAACCAGCTGTATGATCAGCATGTTCATGCGTAAACAACAAGGCATCAATATGTTGGCATTTTGACATTAGCATTTGTTGTCTAAAATCAGGACCACAGTCCACTACTATTGAAGTTTCTCCAATTTGAATCCAGATTGAAACACGCAATCGTTGATCGCGGGTATCTGCACTCAGACAAACTGAATGCTGACTTCCAATGACGGGAATTCCTTGTGATGTACCTGTTCCTAAAAAGTAGACTTTCAATTCTTTTTTTACAAAAATAATAATATTTACCTTAATTTTTGATAAAATAACTAACTTTGCACTGAATGTATTTACAACATTAAATGTTAGGTCAAAAGCCCAAATTATACTGATATGGTTACTGATATTAAAGTTCGTGGTGACAAAGCAATAGAACAAATTCCATCTACTAAAGATAAAGCATTGAGAATTAATCTGAATGAAAATATCTACGGTACCTTTGCTGAAATTGGTGCTGGACAAGAAACCGTTCGTAATTTTTTTAGAGCAGGAGCTTGCGAAGACAATCTCCGCTTACGACATGACGTTTAGTGATGCGATTTATGGCGAAGAAGAGGATGGTCGCTATGTAACTGAAAGTCGTCTTAAAAAAATGCTGTCACATGAAATTAATTTGGTCGAACAACGTTTAAAAAGAGACATACACCCTAATAAATTATTCTTCAGTTATGCCAATACTGTGGCAACTATTGATTTTGCAAAGCAATTCAAAGGACACGGATGGGTTGGAATTGTATACCAAGTAGAACCCGATGAAGCGTACAATGAAATAATTTTACACATTCGTTTCAAAGAGAATGATGCCAAGTTGCAACAAGAAACGTTAGGAATATTAGGCGTTAATTTAATTTATGGCGCCTTTTACAAATACAATGATCCAAAAAAATTATTACGTTATTTGTACGACCATTTGGATAAAGACCAAATTGAAATTGACACCATTAATTTTTCGGGGCCACGTTTTGCGAACGTTGACAACCGTTTAATGAGTTTACAATTGGTTAAAAATGGTATGACTGATGCCGTAATGTTTGGCCCAGATGGGAAAAATATACTGCCCGCTGCTGTTTTATACAAGAAAAATATTTTAGCCCTTCGCGGAAGTTTTAGACCGGTCACCAAAGTAAACATGGACATGTATGAAGAATCCTATAACATGTTTATTCAAGAAAACAAAGTAGACAAAGAAAACACCTTTGTAGTCTTTGAAATTACGCTCTCCAACTTAAAAGCCGAAGGTGAAATTGACGAACGCGATTTCTTAGATCGTGCCGAATTGCTTTGTAAATTAGGACAAACCGTAATGATTTCTAATTTCCAAGAATACTTTAAAGTAGTTGAATATTTCTCAAATTACTCCAAAGCCAGAATGGGATTAGCTATGGGAGTTAGCAATTTAGTCGAGATTTTTGATGAAAAATACTATCGTCATTTATCCGGTGGAATTTTAGAAGCTTTTGGTAAACTTTTTTACCGCGATTTAAAAGTGTATTTATACCCAATGAAAGATGATGACGGCAACATCATCACTTCTGAAAATTTAAAGGTACATCCACGAATGAAAGAATTGTACAAATTCTTTAAATTCAATGGAAAAGTAATTGATATTAAAGATTACGAAGAAAATAACTTGGCTATTTTCTCGCGTAAAGTACTTAAAATGATTTGTAGCGATGAAACGGGTTGGGAAGAAATGCTGCCCGATGGAACAGCAGACATCATCAAGAAAGAGAAGTTATTTTCTTATGCTTGCGAAATTGATTTAAAAACATCAGAATCCAATACATAAAAATTAAACCACGTATCGCGTGGTTTTTTCATTCCATACATACCTTTATAAATCAAATGAATATTAGACTTATCGCCATTGGTAAAACCGACAACAAAGACTTGCAGTCGTTAATTGATGACTACATCAAGCGTTTGTCTTTTTATGTGAAATTTGATTTGGATATCATTCCAGACATCAAGAATGCAAAGAATTTGTCGGAAGCCCAACAAAAAGAGAAGGAAGGCGAACTCATTTTAGCAAAAATTGGTCCCACCGACCAATTAATTCTCCTGGATGAAAACGGTAAAACGTACAGCAGTGTTGGATTTTCAGATTATCTGCAAAAAAAAATGAATACTGGCATCAAAACCTTAGTTTTTGTCATTGGAGGTCCTTATGGATTTAGTGAAACCGTCTATCAAAAAGCACATGGCAAAGTTTCCTTATCCGAAATGACTTTTTCGCATCAAATGGTACGCTTGTTTGTCATTGAACAGTTGTATAGAGGATTTACCATATTACGAAACGAACCTTATCATCACCAGTAATAAGTATTTTTTGCATCAATACACAAAAACATGCTCGACTTGTAATCCCATTAATTTTGCGGAAACCAATTGCTTTACAAAGTTTTCATACGAACTGTTTTTATCAAAACAAAAAGTAAGTGGTTGCGGATTTTTTGTAAGTAATTGTGCTAAATATTTTGGCAAATCCTCGTTTTTTACTTCAACTTTATCTACAAAAACCAGGTTGTTTTTATCAAAATAAATTTGCACTCCAAATTTGGGTTCACCCAATGTAAACTTTATTTTTGTAAATGAAATAAAAGCCAGTTGCTTTTGAATGCTATCGGAATAAGAAAAGTAATTTTCTGAAGCAGCACTTTTATGGGAACTTCCCTCCTTTTTTGCCTGTAGTTTTTGCAATTCGGGTACAACTAAACGAAGTGGTAATCGCTTGTCAATGTTAAAAATCCAATTGGTCGAACTGATGGAATTTTTTCGATTCACGTCAACCAACGTATCTTTTTCTTTCGTTTTAAAAAACAGATAAATGGGCGAATGATCTACAACATTTGCCTGGATTGTTTTATCTACTTGTGGTAATAATACTGCTTT
>DALYCS010000049.1:0-10366 GCA_031973615.1 Flavobacterium sp.
GGAAGTTTAGTAGTTGTATCGCTCTTGAGTGGAGCCGTAACATTAGGTTCTTATAAATTCTTTTTGGAACCTAATACCTTAGGTAAAATTACCATTGCCAACCCAAATTACGCTAAAAATGTTAGCCTGGGTGCTGAGAACATTGATTTCACATCGGCGGCTGAAAACACAATTCATGCCGTTGTTCACGTTAAAAACAAAACCGTTTCAAAAGTACCCTATTTGGATTTCTTTTATGGGTATCGAGGCGACAGAGAGCAAACTCAAATTGGGACTGGTTCGGGGGTGATTATTTCAGAGGATGGCTATATCGTAACTAACAATCATGTTATTCAAGATGCTACCGAATTAGAAGTTACTTTAAACAATAACAAATCCTACCAAGCAAAATTAGTTGGCACCGACTCAAAAATGGATATTGCCTTACTTAAAATTGAAGCTGATGAAAAATTACCTTTTACTGTTTTTGGAAATTCGGACGAGATTAAAGTGGGCGAATGGGTATTGGCTGTAGGAAATCCGTATAACTTAAACTCAACGGTGACCGCTGGTATCGTATCCGCCAAAGCACGAAACTTGGGAAAAGACGGCATACAATCGTTCATACAAACCGATGCAGCTGTAAATCCCGGAAACAGTGGTGGAGCATTAGTCAACACTCGTGGGGAATTAATAGGCATTAATACTATGATCTCATCTCCTACCGGAAGTTATACTGGCTATTCCTTTGCTGTTCCCTCAAACATAGCATTAAAAATAATAGAAGATTTAATGCAATTTGGCAATGTGCAGCGTGGAGTTCTTGGTATTGAAGGAGGCGAATTGAATTCAAATTACGCAAAGGAAATTGGTGTTAAAGAAACCCAAGGCTTTTACATTAATAAAGTAACCAAAAATTCAGGTGCTGAAAAAGCAGGCTTACGAAAAGGAGACATCATCATACAATTAGACGATAAAAAAATTATTGGTTTTGCCGAATTAACAGCATATATCAGTACAAAAAGACCAAACGATATTGTACAAGTTCGCATTATTAGAGATGAAAAAGACAGTATTATTCCAGTCAAATTATCAAAAAAAGAACTATTAAGTTATGAATTTAATGGCATCGAATTTGAAGACCTAGATAGCGCTGAAAAAAAACAATTCAACCTCAAAGAAGGAGTAAAAATCAAATCAATATCCAATTCGGAATACGCAGAATATGCCGAAATGTTAAAAGGAGCAATAATATTGAGCATCGATGGCCAAAAGGTAAAAGACATGGAAACGGTTTCGACTTATTTGGCTAAAAAGGAAAACCAAAAAGCACGCTACCAAATTATCACAAAAAACGGACAAATGTACAGCATCATCATGTAGTTAATAATCCAAAGTAGTAGTAAATCCAGTCTCTTAAAAAAAGACTGGATTTTTTTATGCAAAATATTTTACGAAAACGTTTGAAATCTATACTTTTGCACTCGTAAACACACAATAACTACTTTCATGAACCAAACAACTTTGTACGAAAAAGAAATAGCTTACCAGGCAGACAGAAGAAAAGCGGGTGTCGAATTTATTAAAATTATCAGTGATTTATGGTTTGACAAATCGATCGAATTGGTATTATTTCGCAATCAATTAATTGACAAAAATGTCAGTGAAATTATCAATTTACATGAATATGCAGTTGCATTTGTAGGCAAACCTATAAATGTATTTGATTCGGTTGAAATTGCAAACGCCATTGTTGATTTAGATTTACCACCTTCAAGAATTGACATTGGAAAGTTAACTTATGAATACCATTTAGAAGACAATAAATACAACGATGCAAAAGCGTTTGTTATCGACAAGTTGAAAAAAGCCAAAAGTTTTCAAGAAATCAAACCTAAGGATGTAGTTTTATATGGTTTTGGTCGAATTGGCCGATTATTAGCACGCGAAATGATGTCTAAAATTGGAAAAGGTCAACAATTACGTTTACGTGCTATTGTTACTAGAGATAAAAATGATGCCATTTTATTAGAAAAAAGAGCCTCTTTATTGCGGTATGATTCGGTACATGGTGATTTTCAAGGTTCGGTAATTGCTGATCCCGAAAACAATGCCTTACTAATAAATGGCACAACCGTACATATTATTACAGCAAATACACCCGAAGAAATAGATTATACTGTCTATGGAATTGAAGATGCATTAATTATTGACAATACGGGTGCTTTTACAACAGAAGAAGCTTTAAAAAGACATTTGGCGTCAAAAGGGGCTGATAAAGTTTTATTAACAGCACCTGGAAAAGGAGTTCCAAACATTGTTTACGGTGTAAACCACGAAGATTATAATCCAGATGACGTTTCAATTTTTTCAGCTGCTTCGTGTACAACAAATGCTATTACTCCCGTATTAAAAGCAGTAGAAGACACATTAGGAGTGATTAAGGGACATTTAGAAACCATTCATGCCTATACGAACGACCAAAATTTAGTAGACAACATGCACAAAAAATACCGTCGTGGTCGTGCTGCTGCCTTGAACATGGTAATCACTGAAACCGGTGCAGGTAGTGCTGTAGCGAAGGCGTTGCCTAGTTTGGCCGGTAAATTAACCTCCAATGCCATTCGTGTTCCAGTTCCTAATGGCTCATTGGTTGTTTTAAACTTAGAAGTTGGCAAAAAAACCAGCATTGCAGCAGTAAACAACATTATGAAAAAATATGCCTTGGAAGGCGAATTAGTAGAACAAATAAAATATTCTATCAATAACGAATTGGTATCTTCTGATATTGTTGGCACATCGGCACCTGCTATTTTTGATAGCAATGCTACAATTGTATCTGGAGATGGAAAAAATATTGTGCTTTATGTATGGTATGATAACGAATATGGCTATAGCCATCAAGTCATTCGATTAGCAAAGTATATTGCCAAAGTAAGACGATACACTTACTATTAATAATTAAAAAAGCCAGAAATTAATTTCTGGCTTTTTTAATATTATTTTTTTTCTGTCATGTAATAAATTGGAATACCCGTAAGCATGATTAACACACCCCAGCCACAAGTAGTAAACTTAGTCAACAATAAAGAAACGCTTAAGGCTAGTGCAATAACGATATAAAGCATCGGTAAAAAAGGATAGCCAAAAGCTTTGTAAGGACGATCGGCATCGGGGCGCTTTTTACGTAAAATAAAAATACCGTATATCGTCAGGATATAAAATATCAAAACAATAATTACAACGAAATCCAAAAGATCGCCATATTTTCCAGTTAAACATAAAGCAGAAGCCCAAATGCATTGTGCCCATAATGCCCAAGAAGGAACACTAGCTTCGTTTAAATTGGCAGCCTTCTTGAAGAACAAACCGTCTTTTGCCATGGTATAATACACACGTGCACCTGCCATAATTAATCCGTTATTACAAGCAAAAGTTGAAATCATGATCATTATCGCGATAAGTGTAGTCCCTATAGCACCAAAAATATTTTGAGCCGCAACAACCGCTACTCTATCAGAAGGAGCCGTAGCAATATCCTGTAGCGGCACTACAGCCAGATACATCACATTTGCCAAAACATAGATCAAGGAAACGATAAAGGTGCCTAGAAACAAACTTAAACCCACATTGCGTTGCGGATTTTTAATTTCGCCTGCAATAAAAGTAACTCCATTCCAAGCATCACTTGAAAAAACCGAGCCTACCATAGCCGCAGAAATAGCTGAAATTATTGTAGTACCGGCAATTGCCGACCATATACCTGTATCCTTATCTAAGGATTGTAGTGCAAAAGCGTTATCCCAATTGGCATTCCAAATTTCGGCTTTAGCCCCATATATTAATCCAAATACGATTAATCCAATTAAAGAAAGTATCTTAATGATTGTCAAAACGGTTTGTAGCAACTTACTGTCTTTAACGCCTCTGCTGTTCAAATACGTAAGAAAAATAATGGTAATTATAGATACGATTTGGGCGGCATTGACGTCTGCTATACCCAATTCAAAGAGAATGTTTTCATCGCTTAAAGGGGCGTATAAATAAGCTGCAAATTTTGAAAATGCCACACCCACGGCAGCTATAGTACCGGTTTGTATAACTGCAAAGAAGCTCCAACCGTATAAAAAGGCGATTAATTTGTTATAAGCTTCTTTCAAATATACATATTGCCCTCCGGCTTTTGGAAACATAGCGCTCAATTCGCCATAACTAACAGCTGCCACTATAGTGATTACACTTGTGAGCAACCAAATGGCAATAAGCCAACCGGCAGAACCAACTTGACGAACAATATCAGCACTTACGATAAAAATACCCGACCCAATCATAGAGCCAACCACTAGCATGGTTCCATCTAATAAGCCCAATTCTTTTTTAAATTCTTTTTCGCTATTTTCCATAGTTTGTATATAGTTTGGATAAAGATAAAAAAAGAATTCAAACAAAAAAACGTTCATATGGTGAACGTTTTTTTTTGTTATTTAGTTATTTTTTGAATCGTTTCTCTAAAAAGAGAACTGTTCCAATTAGCTTTTTTAGATTGTGCGACAATAATCCTTCCTTTTTTATTTATCAAATAAGTGAATGGCTTTTGATCTGATTTCATTGGAACAGGAATTGGACTCATACTAAAATATACAGGAAAAGTAAAGGAATGTTGCTCTAAAAATTTTCTCACTTCAATTTGAGAATCTTCGGTAACAAAATAAAATTGAATTTTAGTTTTATAATCGTCAAATAATTTCTGAAACGTTTTTAATTCTTCTACAGAGGAATCGTTAGCTTGCCATAAGTGAATTAGCATTACATTTCCTTGGTCTGCAATTAAGTTTTTGATATCGCCAGATGGGCCAATCAATGACCAATCATAAAATCCAACCACAGCTTGTTTCTCAAAGGGGACATAACTAGGCTCGGGCAAATTGCTATCAGAGGTAGTAGTTTTAAAATAAACAAAAACAAAACTAACTAGTGCAATAAGTGCTATACTAACTATTATCTTTTTCATTTTTTACCTAAAACAATTAAATTGAAAAGTCTAAGATAACCTTAGACTTTTCAAAAATAGTATATGAAATATTATCTAACCAATAATTTATGAGAAGGCGCAAACTTAGTTAAGTTGATCCCTTCAACTGCTTTTTTATATTCTTCAATAGATGGGGTTCTACCCAAAATAGTAGACAACACTACAACAGGCGTTGAAGACAATAACGATTCTCCTTTTTTCTCTGCCGTATCTTCCACAACTCTTCCTTGGAATAAACGTGTTGAAGTTGCCATAACTGTATCGCCTTTAGACGCTTTTTCTTGGTTACCCATACAAAGATTACAACCTGGACGCTCTAAGTACAACATGTTTTCATATTCCGTACGAGCTACCGATTTAGGTGCATTATCATCAAATTCAAATCCTGAATATTTCTGTAACACTTCCCAATCACCTTCTGCTTTCAATTCGTCTACAATATTATAAGTAGGTGGAGCTACCACTAGAGGTGCTTTGAACACCACTTTACCTTCTTGTTTTTCAATATTTTTTAGCATTTGAGCCAATATTTTCATATCGCCTTTGTGCACCATACAAGAACCTATAAATCCTAGATCTACTTTTTTAGTCCCTCCATAGAAAGATAACGGACGTATAGTATCGTGAGTATATCGTTTCGATACATCTTTATTGTTTACATCCGGATCAGCAATCATTGGTTCATTGATTGTATCTAAATCGATTTCTACTTCGGCATAATATTTTGCATTTGCATCTGGTCTCAAAGCGGGTTTCTCTCCCGACTTGATTCCTGCAATTCGTTTATTTGCTTTATCAATTAATCCTTTAAGCACTTGATGTGCATTATCCATGCCTTTATCGATCATGATTTGGATTCTACCTTTTGCAATTTCTAATGACTCAATTAATGTGTCATCTTCAGAAATACAAATAGACGCTTTGGCTTTCATTTCAGCGGACCAATCTGTAAATGTGAAAGCTTGATCGGCTGTTAACGTCCCAATATGCACTTCAATTATTCGGCCTTGGAAAACATTTTCACCTCCAAATTTATGTAGCATTTGTGCTTGAGTAGCGTGAACTACATCACGGAAATCCATATACGATTTCATGGTTCCTTTAAAAGTAACTTTAACAGATTCCGGAATTGGCATAGAAGCTTCACCCGTTGCGAGGGCAAGTGCTACAGTCCCTGAGTCGGCTCCAAAAGCTACTCCTTTTGACATTCTAGTATGAGAATCTCCACCAATAATGATGGCCCACTCATCAATAGTTATATCGTTCAATACTTTGTGAATTACGTCGGTCATTGGGTGATAAACGCCTTTTGGATCACGTGCTGTTATCAATCCAAAATCATTCATGAATTGCATCAATTTTGGAATATTGGCTTGTGCTTTTTTATCCCAAACAGAAGCAGTATGACAACCCGACTGATACGCTCCGTCAACGATGGGCGAAATCACTTTTGCCGCCATTGATTCTAACTCTTGAGCCGTCATTAAACCTGTTGTATCTTGTCCACACGAACATCAGAACCAGCATGCAAAATTTTACCTGGAGTAGTTCCCACCGCATTTTTATTGAATATTTTTTCAACTGCTGTAAGACCTTGACCTTCATGAGAAACTTCTTTAGAAGGTGCAAATACTGAAGGAATATCAATTCCTAAAACTTTGCAAGCAAATGTTTGAATTTTTTTACCAAAAACAATGGCATACGATCCACCAGCTTTGATGAATTCCATTTTTTGTGGGGTAAATGATCTTGAAATATCTATTAACTCTTGCGTGCCGTTGTATAATTTTTTTGATTTTGTATTGATGGTCAATACCGTACCTGTAGCTACAGAATACACTTGTTCTAAAACAGGGTCACCATTTTCATCTCGAACGACATTACCTGCTTTATCAACTTTCTTCACCCAGTTTTTCAAATCAATTCCGATACCACCCGTTACATCAACTGTGGTAAGGAAAATAGGGGAAATTCCATTGGTCCCTCCAACAATTGGCGCAATATTTACAAATGGAATATAAGGACTCGCTTGTTTACCCGTCCAAAGCGCTACGTTATTTACCCCCGACATACGAGAAGATCCTACACCCATAGTTCCTTTTTCAGCAATTAACATAACCGTTTTATCGGGATGTTGAGCCTGTAATGCTTTAATTTCGTCTTGAGCTTGAGGCGTAATCATACATTTACCATGTAACTCACGGTCTGATCGCGAGTGCGCTTGATTACCAGGTGATAATAAATCGGTAGAAATATCTCCTTCTCCTGCAATAAATGTCACCACTTTGATTTCTTCAGGAACCGCTGGTAATTTTGTAAAAAACTCAGCTTGGGCATAACTCTCCAAAATAGCTTTAGCGATGGCATTCCCATTTGTATAAGCTGCTTTCAATCTATCGGTATCGGCCTCGTATAAATATACTTGCGTTTTAAGTACTTCCGCAGCATCTCTAGCAATTGTTTCATTTGAACCCAATGCTAAATCAAGTAAAACTTCAATTGAAGTTCCACCTTTCATGTGGGATAACAATTCTAAAGCAAAAGCAGGTGTAATTTCAGGCACTTCTTCTTTTCCTAAAATAATATCCTTTAAAAAATAGGCTTTTTTACCGGCAGCACTAGTAGTACCTGGCAACGTATTGTATATAAAAAAGTGCAAACAATCCTTTCGATTGGGACTATTCTCTTCTTTTATTTGTGCGATAATTTCGCTTAATAATTCAGCATTATCAATAGGTTTTGGATGTAATCCTTGCCCTTTTCGCTCTTCAATTTCTTTAATGTATTCGTTATAAAGATTCATTGCTTGATGTGTATTATAAATAATTATATAGTGTTTGTATTCTTTTGTGCTACAAATTTAATAAATCTTAATGAGATTTAAAAATTTATAATAAAACGTCTAATTGAAAGAATTATTAATGGCAAAATTTCTGTTTTACTATTAATATTTCAATAAAATAAAACAATATTCACTTTTAATGAATAATTCGTAATATAAAAATAAAGTATTGTCAAATTATCAAAAAAAGTATTCGTTTAAGGTGAAATTTGTCTTAAAATAATTTTTTAATAATTGCTTCTTCTGTTATACCCTCGGCATCTGCTTTGTAATTTTTAACAATTCTATGGCGCAAAACACCAGTAGCAACTGCTTGAACATCCTCAATGTCTGGTGAAAACTTACCTTGTAACGCTGCATTTGTTTTGGCAGCTAAAATTAAATTTTGTGATGCACGAGGACCAGCACCCCAATCAATATAGGTTTTAATAAAATCAGTAGTTAATGGATTATCGGGACGGGTTTTGCTAACCAATGAAACCGCATATTCGATAACATTATCAGCTACGGGAATTTTGCGAATGACTTGTTGAAAATTTATGATTTCCTGAGCTGTAAACAAAGCATTTACTTCAGGCTTTATGTTGGAAGTAGTTGCTTTTACTACATCTACTTCTTCTTGAAAACTAGGATAATCTAGTTTTATAGCAAACATGAATCGATCCAATTGTGCTTCAGGTAAAGGATACGTACCTTCTTGCTCTATTGGATTTTGGGTAGCCAATACAAAATAGGGCAAATCTAAGGCGTAATGATGTCCTGCTACTGTAACGGCACGCTCTTGCATAGCTTCTAAAAGGGCTGCTTGTGTTTTTGGAGGGGTTCTGTTGATTTCATCTGCCAAAAGTATGTTGGTAAAAACAGGTCCTTTGATAAACTTAAAATGACGATTTTCATCCAATATTTCGCTACCTAATATATCCGAAGGCATTAAATCAGGGGTAAATTGAATCCGTTTAAACGCTAAACCCAAAGCCTGCGAAATGGTATTTACCATTAAAGTTTTGGCCAAGCCAGGCACACCTACTAATAAGGCATGACCTCCAGCAAATACACTTACAATTATTTGGTGGACTACTTCATCTTGACCTACAATTACTTTTGCAATTTCGTGCTTTAAAGCGAGTTGTTTTTGAACTAATTCTTGAATGGCTGTTACGTCTGACATATCAAATTTCGTATTAACTTTTAAACGACTAAAATAAGAAAAAACCCTCTGAAAATTCAAAGGGTTTAATGATTATTTTTTCAACCAATTATTTGTAAATTCACAATCCTTGTATTCGTCGTTGATTTTAATATAAGTTTCTTTAATTTTCTCTTCTGTCCATTTCGCAATCTCCTTTATTTGTTTATCACGAAGTGCTAACTCTTTAATCTTAAGATAATCTTTTGAAAAATCGGCTTGATGCTCTTCAAATCTGTTATTGATGGTTACAATTTTATAAAACTGACCCCCACCACGCTCTTGATCTAAAATAGGCATAGATACTTCACCATCTTTTAAATCAGATACTTGTGCATAAAGTGCTGGATCCATTTTGGTCAATTCAAAACGAGGTTCCATTGTTCTTGGATTTAGTAATACTCCACCGTTATTACGAGTTTCTTTCTCATCTGAAGACGATTTAGCTGCATCTGCAAATGTGATTTCTTTACTGATGATTTTTTGACGGATGCCTTCAATTTTTGCTTTGGCTTCTTTTACAGCTTGCGAAGAAACTTTAGGCGAAATTAATATGTGGCGTAACTCAACTTCTTGCCCTTTGATTTTTTCAACCATAATAATGTGGAAGCCAAATTCAGTTTCGAAAGGCTCAGATATTTCTCCTTCAGCCAAACTAAAGGCCACATCTTTAAACTCTTTTACGAACGCTGTTTTGCGATTCATCTTATAAAAACCTCCGGTTGAACTTGATCCTGGATCTTCAGAAAACAAAACGGCTTTACTGAAAAAGCTCGATCCGTTAAGAACATCCTGACGAATTTCTTTCAATTTTTCAATTACTCTTTTCTTCTCGTCTTCTGTGATGGTTGGTTTGATTACAATCTGCGCCACTTCCATTTCTGCACCAAAGGTTGGAATCTCTGCAGCCGGAATCATTTTAAAGAAATTACGAACTTCTTCAGGAGTAATTGTGACAGCATCTACAATCTTTTTTTGCATTTGAGAAGTCAGTTTATTCATTTTGATGATGTCGAAAAAATAACTTCTAAAATCTTCTTCAGTTTTCTTTTTATAAAATTTAATTACCTTTTCTAATGAACCAACTTGCTCAATCATGGCATCAAGTTGCTCGTTCATGTAGCTATTAACTTCTGCATCAGTAACCACAATACTATCTTGAATAGCTTGATGCGCATATAATTTATCTTCAAGTTGCTTTCCAAAAAGTTCGCAACGGGTAATGTTTTTTGTATCCACCCCTTGAGCTTTTAATTGAATGTATTCCAAATCAATATCAGAGTCCAAAACAATATAATCACCTACAACGGCTATAACACCATCTACT
>DALYCS010000050.1:0-10185 GCA_031973615.1 Flavobacterium sp.
TATTTCCTTTTTTCATAATGTGTTCTAGGCTATCATACCCTTGAATATTCATCATGACATTTTGAGGAAAATAGGCTGGTGGTGGAGTTAATCCGTCTAATAATTCGGCAATGAATTCCTCACGCGTCATGTCTGCACGCAACGCATAGTTTACTTTCTTTTGATTGCCCAATGTATCGGTTGTTTCTTTACTCATGTTTTTTCCACAAGCACTTCCCGCACCATGATTTGGGTATACAATTAAGTCATCGCTCAACGAAGCGAATCAAATAAATGATTGGCTAAAACTTCTTGAGTTAAATCTTTTACTAATTCTTGTGCTAAATCTGGGCGGCCCACATCGCCAATAAATAAAGTATCACCCGTAATGATTCCGTGGTCTTTTCCTAGTTCATCAGTTACCAAATAACAAGTGCTTTCAAGCGTATGCCCCGGGGTGTGAATTGCTTTGATGGTCACAGCTCCCACTTTAAATTCTTGACTATCAGTTGCTACAATGCATTCAAAATTGGGTTTAGCTGTTGGTCCATACACAATAGAAGCGCCTGTTTTTTGTGCTAAATCTAAATGACCTGATACAAAATCGGCATGGAAGTGTGTTTCAAAAATATATTTGATATTCGCATTGTCTTTTTGAGCTCTATCGATATAAGGTTGTACTTCGCGTAGTGGATCAAAAATGGCTGCTTCGCCATTGCTTTCTATATAATAAGCTGCGTGAGCAATGCATCCGGTATAAATTTGTTCGATTTTCATATGTCTATAATTTTATGTAAAAATAATGGTATACTAGGTTTTCTGCAGTAACAAAAGTTACAATGCTATTTCTTTAACTAAAATAAATGTGGCCATACAAAGTACAAAATAGGCAAAACCTTTTTTCAATTGTGTTTCGTTGACAAATTTGTTTAAATAAATTCCTATAAAAATTCCGACTATGGATATTCCGGTAAAAGAGCTTAAAAATTTCCAATCGATTGAAATGGTTTGCACATCTCCTAAAAACCCAATGAGTGAATTCATGGCAATGATGAAAAGAGAAGTTCCAACGGCTTTTTTCATGGGTAATTTTGCAAATAAAACCAACGATGGAATAATTAAAAAACCACCGCCAGCGCCTACTAATCCAATGATAATTCCAATTGTAAACGTTTGGATTAGCAATGTAAATAATGAAAAATTGCCAACAGTTTCTTCAGTAGTTTTTTTCTTTTTCAACATCGAAATAGCGGCTAAAACCATAATACATGCAAAAAATACCATTAAAAAATCACTTTTAGTTACTAAAAATGGTTCTTCAATCAGAGGAGAGGGAATTAGTGGCACTATAAATCGTCTAGTTAAATACACCGCAATAAAAGAAGGTATTGCAAACAGAAAACCGTTTTTAAGATCTACTAATCCTTTTTGATAGTTTTGAATTGCGCCAAACGCAGAAGTAGTTCCCACAATAAATAAGGAATAGGCAGTTGCAATTATAGGATCTAGTAGCATTATATATACCAATATAGGTACGGTCAAAATTGACCCGCCACCACCTGTTAATCCTAAGATTAACCCAATACATAATGCTCCAAAATAGCCAAATAGTTCCATTAAAATTGTAAAATTTCTATTTTATTTCGATGTAATTTTATTTTTCCTTCAATTTCCAAAGCCTTTAACAGTCTCGAAATTACAACTCTAGACGTGTGCATTTCATAAGCAATTTCTTGATGTGTGTTATTAATTTCAGTATTGCCAATCACTTTTGCCTTATCGGTTAGGTATTTAAATAAACGTTCGTCTAAATTCATAAATGCTAAAGTATCAATGGCTTCCAACATTTCCATCAACCGCACGTTATAACTGTCAAAAACAAAATTGCGCCAGGTTTTATATTTGGTCAACCAATCTTCCATTTTTTCTACCGGAATCATCAATAAGGAACCATCAGTTTCGGCTATTGCTCTAATTTTACTTTTGGCTTGTCCCATACAACAAGTAAGGGTCATGGCACACGTATCACCTTTTTCTAAAAAATACAATAATAATTCGTCTCCATTTTCATCTTCTCTCAATATTTTAATCGCCCCATGCAACAATAAAGGCATTGATTTTATATAATCGCCAATCTCAATGAGATAATCGTCAGCCTTAAATTCTTTAAAGGATGCGACCTTGACAATTTCGTCAATAAGCGCTTCTTCAAAAATATAGCCGTAGGATTGTGTAAGGATGTCTTTCATAAAATATTTTTTGTAAAGATACAGAATAACTAAAATTGTAATGTTGTTTTTCTTACATTTTACCTTTCATCATTTTGTTCCAATACAAATAAGGTAATCCATATTTTTTTAAAATCCACATGCTCCATTTTTCTTTGGAAGTATCAATGAATTTTGACAATAATGGATCGGAATCTCTTACATTATCATATTTGAATTCGGCCAACACCATTTTGCCATATCCGGTAACCAAAGGACAAGAAGAATAACCATCATAAGTGGCATGACCTAGCTTATTTTCTTTGATCATAGCAAGTATGTTTTCTACTACTACAGGTGCTTGTTTTCTAATAGCCGCTCCTGTTTTTGCCGTGGGTAAGGCTGCTACATCTCCTAATCCAAAAATGTTTTTAAATTTTAAATGTTGTAATGTTAATATATCAACGTCTAACCATTTTTGAGCATTTACTAATACAGAATTACGTATAAAATCGGGTGCCATTTGAGGTGGTGCTAAATGCAGTAGATCATAAGGCATTACAATTTCAGTTTCGCCATGTAATTCTTCATTTAATACGTTTCCTTCATTAATTACACACTGATTTTCTTCTGGGGCAATACTTTTAAAATAGACTAATTTTTTTTCTCCATCTATTTTAACAGGCGCATAATGTGGTTTGAAATGAATGCCATATCTGTAAATTACCTGCATTAATGTATTGGCAAAATCTTTCACACCAAAAATTACAGATCCAGGAGTTGCAAAAACAACTTCTGTATTTTTTACCTTCTTTTTTCTGAAATAATCGGCTGCTAAGTAAGCTATTTTTTGGGGCGCTCCACCACATTTAATAGGTGTAGTAGGTTGCGTAAACACTGCATTTCCGCCTTTAAAGTTTTTAATCAATTCCCAAGTATAATTTGGATCGGTGTAATTACTACACACACCATTTTTACCTAAGTTTTCGCGTAATCCTTCAATACCATCTAAGTCATAAACTAATCCGGGCGATAAAATTAAATAATCATAAGCTATACTTCCGTTTTTTTCTGTGCTAATGCTATTGGATTCAGGTTCTAAAGAAACTACTTTGTCTTTTATCCAGATGGCTCCTTTCGGAATAACTGATGAAGTAGGTCGCTTTGTTTTAGTAAAGTTAAAAGCACCTCCACCTACAAGTGTCCAAGCGGGTTGATATACATGTTCTTCTGAAGGATCAATTATAGCAATTTCAATATTTTTACTTTTTAAAAGCAATTGTGCAGCCGTCATGATTCCACCCGTTCCGGCGCCTACAATCACTATTTGATATTTGTCTTTCATAGCTTAAAGTATTTGGTTAGTTTTGTAAAATTAGAAATTGATAAATAAGATCTTGTAACATTTGTTACATAAGACCGTTTTTTTTTAAATAATTCACTATTTTATTAATAATTAATTATGCAATTCCTATTATTACTGCTCTATTCATGAAAAATGTGTCAATACCTTTTAATCGCACCAATTTTTACGCCCATACTTTTTGTGAGTTTATAGAAGTGGATGTGCCTCCAGCAAACCTAAGAAAGCCGCATTTTATAAGTAAGTCGGGCAGTTTGTATTATTTTACTGACGAAGGCGTATATCGAAGTTCTAACCATTGGGGAAGGGCTGCCAATTGTCGTTGGCGCTTGATTTCGCAATCGATAGCAAAGGTTAATAATAGCCAAACTCGGATTGGTTTTGCGAAGTGGACTGATTTTTATCCCAACAATGATACTGATGCTTTGTTTTATATTGTTGTTGATTTTGAAACAAAAAATGTTTTGTTCCAACACAGAAATCATCCCAGTTATGACGGAATAGCAGTTTTACGAACAGCAACCGAAACCGCAAAAGTAATTCGTCAAATCAAAGAATTATTTGCTTCAGAGGCTTGGGCAAAATTTTATGATACAGCAGATATAGACACATTGCGACAAAAAATTATACATCAATTATGTTTTTCTACATTATCTTTGGCTGAAATAAAACGTAATTTACTAGCACATTCCCATGGAAAATAAGGATACCCTCATACTTGAGATTCAAAAAATAATTGATTTTATGGCTTCCAATCAGAAGGAACTTGCCAATCAAAAATTGGTAGCAGTGAGCCAGGTTCTAGATGATCTATTGGATACGACTGAAATGGATGAAGAATTAGTGGAGTTGCATAAATACCAAATACTATTGAATCATTTGAATGTAAAAATCAACGAATAGTTTTACTTTCCGATACAGAAATTAGCAAAAATATTACCTAATAATTCATCGTTTGTTACTTCACCCGTAATTTCACCAAAGAAATACAATGCGCTACGAATATCAATTGCCATTAAATCAGATGAAATTCTAGAGTCTAATCCCCATTTTACTTTTTGAATTTCTTCCAATGCTTTCAATAATGAATCGTAATGACGTGTATTGGTTACAATTGTTTCATTGTTTCTTAATGCACCCGTATTGACAAAAGAGAGAAGTGTAATCTTTAGTTCGTCAATGCCAACTTTTTGTTTAGCCGAAATAGTTACAAGTTTCAATTTTATGGTTTGAAGTTCTTGACGAATTTTTTCAACTTCATTTGTAGAAAGTAAATCAACTTTGTTTAAGATAACAATGAGTGGTTTTTGAGGGAATTTGTTTTTTATTTTTTCGATTTCAACTTGAAATTTTAAACCCGAAACTTGTAATTCTTTTGCGTCTAGCAAAAGGATTACGACTTGCGCTTGTTCGATTTTTTCAAACGTTTTTTGGATTCCAATACTCTCGACAACGTCTTCTGTTTCACGAATTCCAGCGGTGTCTATAAATCTAAAACCAATACCGTTAATAACTAATTCATCTTCAATAGTATCTCGAGTTGTTCCAGCAATATCGGAAACAATGGCGCGTTCTTCATTCAATAAGGCATTCAATAGCGTGGATTTACCTACGTTGGGTTCGCCCACAATGGCTACAGGTATCCCATTTTTTATAACATTTCCAACAGCAAAAGAATCTATTAAACGTTTCAATACAAATTCAATACGATTGATTAATTCATGAAAAGCTGTTCGGTCGGCAAATTCAACATCTTCTTCTGCAAAATCTAATTCCAATTCGATGAGCGAAGCAAAATTGAGTAATTCTTCCCGTAATTTTGCAATCTCATTACTGAATCCGCCACGCATTTGTTGCATGGCAATTTGGTGACTTGCTTCGTTATCAGAAGCAATCAAATCGGCTACAGCTTCAGCCTGAGATAAATCTAATTTTCCGTTTAAAAAAGCACGTAAGGTGAATTCGCCCGCTTGGGCCATTTTTGCTCCTTTTCGAAGCAACAATTGGATGATTTGTTGTTGGATAAATACCGAACCGTGACACGAAATTTCAATGACATGTTCACCAGTATACGAATTCGGTCCTTTGAAAATAGAAAGAAGTACTTGATCCAATACTTTTGTATCGTCTACAATATGGCCCAAATGTAAGGTATGTGATTTTTGCTTCGTAATGTCTTTTCCTGCAACCGATTGAAATACCTGAGCAGCAATTGAAATTGCATCTTGTCCAGATAGTCTGATAATAGCAATAGCACCTGCTCCTGAAGGTGTGGCTAGTGCAACTATGGTTTCATGTGGAATCATGTTCTTACGTTAAGGTACAAAGATAAATTAAAGTAAGAAGTTAAAAGTAAGAAGAGGGAAGTTTTTTTGGAGTTACACAAAGTCTCATGATTTTTTTCATGGCAGTCTTTGTATCTGAATAAAAATTAAAAAACCACTTTCACATTGCTGCTTAGTGGTTTTTAAGTTAAGGTTGGTCTAGTTTTGTATTAGTTGCTCAACATGACAGGCATTACTAACATGGTAACTGTTTCTCCTTCATCTAGCCCATCAACCGGCGTTAAAATCCCCGCACGATTTGGCATCGACATTTCCAATTGGATTTCGTCACTCGATAAATTGTTTAACATTTCAGTCAAGAAACGCGAGTTGAAACCAATTTGCATGTCATCTCCTTGATAATCACACGTTAAACGTTCGTCTGCTTTGTTTGAATAATCAATATCTTCAGCTGAAATATTCAATTCAGTTCCAGCGATTTTTAAACGGATTTGGTGGGTGGTTTTATTTGCAAAAATCGCCACACGACGTACCGAGTTTAAAAATTGTACTCTATTGATTAATAATTTATTTGGGTTCTCTTTTGGAATAACTGCCTCGTAATTGGGATATTTTCCATCAATTAAGCGACACGTTAATATATAATTTTCAAAAGAGAATGTAGCGTTAGCATCGTTATATTCAATTGCTACTTCTGCATCAGAAGCACCTAAAATTCCCTTTAAAATGTTTAAAGGTTTTTTGGGCATAATAAAATCAGCTACTTGGGAAGCTTTCACATCTGTGCGTGCATATTTTACCAATTTGTGTGCATCGGTAGCAACAAAAATCAAGCCTTCAGGTGAAAATTGGAAGAAAACGCCACTCATTACGGGACGTAAATCATCGTTTCCAGCAGCAAAAATTGTTTTACTTACCGCTGTAGCTAATACTTCGGCAGGAACAATTGTTTTGGAAGGATCGTCTAAAACCACTGCTTTTGGAAATTCTTCTCCTGGAGCATATGCTATAGCATATTTACCCGAATTAGAACTAATTTCTACGGTTGAATTGTCTTCCACAGTAAAAGTAAGGGGTTGCTCTGGAAAGGTTTTTAAGATATCCAATAAAAGTTTAGCCGGAATGGCAACACTACCTTGACTTGTAGAGTCAATTTCTAAGGTTGCTGACATGGTGGTTTCTAAATCAGAAGCCGAAACTTTTAATGCGTTATTGTCTAATTCAAACAAGAAATTATCAAGAATAGGTAAGGTGTTACTACTGTTGATAACACTTCCTAAAACTTGTAATTGTTTTAATAAATACGAACTGGATACTATAAACTTCATCATCATGTTTTTTAAAATCGTTATTGATTTTATATTTCACAAATATATTCTAATTCTATTCAAATGCAAAAACAAATTATCAACAACTAGCGGCTGTATCTTTTTTTGCGTAGGAAGGTAAATAAAAATCCAAACAGGGCCAAAATGAGTAGTGGTAACCCAACAGTTATAAGCTGTGCGCTTGTATAATTAGTATAAACTTCTTCTTTGTTCAGCAAGGGTAAATCGACATCTTTGCTACGGATGTTAATAAGTCCGTTGTCGTCTAATAAATAATTTACACAATTCAGTAAAAACTCTTTATTTCCATAGAGTTGATTGGTCCATTTGTCAAACCCCAGTTCTAACGGCATGCCTTTGTCTAATTGATTTTTTACGACATCTCCATCCGCTATAACGATCATTTTATTGTCTTTTCCTACTGTTCTAAACTGTGAATCGGCAAAGGGCAATACTCTGTTTTGGTAGGCCGATTTGAATTTTCCTTCCAACATAACTGCTACGGGTAGTAATCCTTTTCCGGCGTATTCTTCCGGCGTTGTTTCTTCGTTAATTGAGGAAAGCGAAATGGGAGTTGGAGTTCCAATTGTTTTTGAATATTCTGACGAACTCAGTAATACTGTTTTCTTCAAGTCATTCGTTAACAACTCAATCGGACTTGAAAACTCGAACTTAATCCCCTCCATGTTTTTTACAATGGGGTGGGTAGAAGTTGGATAAATAAAGGGCGAGTATTTCCAATTGTATTGTTGCAATTGGGTTTCACTTCCTTGACTGCCCGTTGCAATTTTTATGGGTGTGGCATATTCATCTTTAAGCAACAAGGGATTCATTCGAATGCCATATTTGAAGAAAAAATCGGTTAAATTTAAGTCACGTGGATAGGCTAAAATAGTGCCTGTCTCATTGTACAAACTGTCCATATCCGCTGCTACGGCATCCATTAACCACAACGTTTTTCCACCGTTTACAATGAATTGATCCAGCACTTGTTTTTCAGCTTCTGTGAAGGCTTCCGTTGGTTTAGCAATGAGGGCTAAATCGTATTTTTTTAATGCTTCTAGTGTTTGCTTTGGTTGTTGTTTTTGAACTGAATCTAAAGTAAAAGTTCCGATGTAGTAACTTTCTCTTACCGACTTTACAAAATCGGCAATGAAAGCATCATGTAGTTCACCATTACCTTTGATAACCGCAATTTTCTTTTGTTTTTCTTTCGAAATTTTAGTGATAGCTTCTGCAAATCCAAATTCCAAATGTTGTACCGAACTGATAACTTTTTCCTCCGTTGACGCACCCATGAGGTTTTTTAACAAACTCACTTTTGTAAATTTATCACCGTAAGTAGCTTGAGCCCAAGGAAAAACCACCTCTTGCGACTGTTTTCCTTTTTCCTCTACTGTAATACTCAACGGTTGCATGCCACGCTCATAAAAGGCTTTCATGACTTCCACTCGCATGCTTTCTTTTTCAATAGGGTTTTTGAATTGGAAAACAATATTTGAATTATAGGCCGAAAATTCTTCTAATAATTGCTTGGTTTCGTTTTGTAATCGCTTGAATTCGGGTGGAAAATTACCGTCTAAGTATACATCTATATATAAAGGGCTATCAATATTTTTAATAATTTTTAAGGTCGTTTCAGATAATGTATAGCGTTGGTCTTGTGTTAAGTCGAAACGTTTGAAAAAGAAGTTGCTGATTAAATTGATAACGATGATTGCTAAAAATACAATTCCGAATTGCTTTAAAGCGTTTGATTTGTTTGCTGCCATTACCATTTCAAAGATTTAAGTTGGTAAACCGTTGCCGATAAAAATAAAAATGTTATACTCAAAAAATAGATAATATCCCGAGTGTCCAAAACCCCGCGACTCATACTTTTAAAGTGATAATCCATTCCTAGGGCAGCAAATAGCGAACTATAATTTCCGAGAAAAGTAGCAATCCCATCAAATCCAAAATAGAAAAAGAAACAACAAAAAACGGCCAATATAAAAGCTACAATTTGATTGTCGGAAAGGGTAGACGTAAATATACCGATAGCTGTATAGGCAGCAATTAAAAACAGCAAACCAAAATAAGAACCAAGTGTGCTTCCCATGTCGATGTTGCCTTGCGGATTGCCAAAATGCGAAATAGTCAATACATAAATAATTGTAGGCACAATGGCTAGTAGAATTAAAATGAAGGCACCTAAAAACTTTCCATTAACGATGTCCCAATTTGATAGGGGTTTTGTAAAGAGCAACTCAATGGTTCCTTGTTTTTTTTCATCTGAAAAACTGCGCATAGTTACTGCAGGAATTAAAAATATCAAAATCCAGGGAGCCAATTTAAAAAACGGACCTAAATCGGCAAATCCCGAATTTAAAATATTGAATTCGCCTTCAAAAACCCATAGGAATAAACCATTGAGTAAAAGAAAAATTGCGATAACTAAGTATCCAATAGGCGATCCAAAAAAGGATTTAATTTCGCGTAATAATAATGCTTTCATTTTTTATTGTTTAACTGTTGAAACGTATAGTAGTTTAACTGTTTTATTCTAAGGTTACTAACCGATCGACACTCCATGCTTCGGGTTTGTCACTGAATAAGGTTTTAGTATAACTCCAAACTTCATGAAATAGTATAGAGTTGCGATACTTTTCTAGGGCCGCTTCGTTTTCCCAATAACTGTAGGTAAAAAAGATACGTGGGTCATTTTTGTCTTGGTAGAGTTCGAGAAACTGATTGCCTTCAAAATTTCGAATGTTTTGTTTTACACTTTCAAAATTGGCAAGAAAATCGGTAATTTTTTCTGCGTGAAAACGCATTTTTACGATTCGTATGAACATGGTTAATTTTTAAATTCGATGGTTATGGTGTCTCTAAATTTTATGCCCAATAAAGTTGAAGCAGCGCCAACTGTCTTTGGGTTACTCTTATAAATGGCGATTTCCAAGAAACCATTTTCGTTGAATAAGGCTAAAAAATCTCCTTCAAAATCTTTCAATTGTTTGTTTTCTGCTACTGGAAAATCG
>DALYCS010000051.1:0-10156 GCA_031973615.1 Flavobacterium sp.
AGTGGGTACAGGAATAGTATATGATGCCACCTTAAACGAACCGTTTACTTCATACACTACAACAAACCAACAAATATTTCCAAAATACATCAACGATGCAGCAATAGGAAGCAGATATTGGCAAAGAAAAGTTTTCAGTGGAAACACATACATCCAAATGTCCTCATTTGGCGGAACTCCAGAAGCCAATCGTTCTTTATTTATTGTCCCTGTTAATATGACAGCGGCAAGTACTTTATCATTTAAAACCTTATCAGGGTATTACAATGGTGCGGTATTAAAAGTGTATTATACAACTAATTATGTTCCTGGTACTCAAATAACAACTGCTACGTTAGTTGATATTACATCTAGTTTTACAATACCTGTTGGACCCGCTAATGCTTATGCATCAGCCTTTACTTCAAGTGGCACATATAACATTCCTGCAGGTGTAACCGGAAACGGTTTCTTCGTTTTTGAATATGTGGGTAACGGTTCTGGTGGCGCTACAACCACCATGCAAATCGATGACATTGTAATCAACTAATTGCATTTCAATACAAATACTAAAGCGGCTCTTTTGAGTCGCTTTTTTTATACCTGCTATTTCGTACCTTTGTATTCTTAATGAACGATTATGTTAGAGAAAGAAGTTATTGACTTTGAAAAATCAATTGTAGTAGGAATTGTAACTCAAAATCAAAGTGAAGATAAACTGAACGAATATCTTGACGAATTGGAGTTCTTAACCTTCACTGCCGGAGGAACCGTGGTCAAACGTTTTTCACAAAAAATGGACAAGCCTAACCCTAAAACCTTCGTAGGAACTGGAAAACTGGAAGAAATCAAATATTTTATTAAAGATAACGATATAAAAACCGTAATTTTTGATGACGAATTAACACCATCACAATCCAAGAATATTACGAAAGAATTGGATTGTAAAGTGCTCGATCGCACCAATCTCATCTTAGATATTTTTGCACAACGTGCCGAAACTTCATACGCCAGAACCCAAGTAGAATTAGCCCAATGCCAATACTTACTCCCTCGCTTAACCGGAATGTGGACCCACTTGGAACGTCAAAAAGGAGGTATCGGAATGCGCGGTCCTGGTGAAACTGAAATTGAAACCGACCGTCGTATTGTGCGTGATCGTATTTCGTTACTGAAAGATAAAATCAAAGTAATCGACAAACAAATGGCTACACAACGGAGCAATCGGGGCGCTATGGTTCGTGTGGCTTTAGTTGGATATACCAATGTGGGAAAATCAACCTTAATGAATGCTGTAGGTAAAAGCGATGTGTTTGTCGAAAATAAATTATTTGCCACGCTTGACACTACAGTTCGAAAAACCGTGATTAAGAATTTACCGTTTCTTTTAAGCGATACTGTAGGTTTTATTAGAAAACTTCCTACGCAATTGGTTGAGTCGTTTAAAAGTACCTTAGATGAAGTGAGAGAGGCTGATTTATTGCTTCATGTGGTAGATATTTCACATCCCGATTTTGAGGATCATATTGCTTCTGTAAATCAAATTTTACAAGACATTAAAAGTGCCGATAAACCCACGATTATGGTATTCAATAAAATTGATGCGTTTCAATCGGTTTATTTTGATGAAAACGATGTATCAATAGAAAAAACCACCAAACATTATACTTTAGAAGATTGGAAACAAACTTGGATGAGTAAATTAGGTGAAAACAAAACCTTGTTTATTTCGGCTACCGAAAAGGCCAACTTTGAAGAATTTAGAGAAAAAGTGTATGAAGCCGTGCGCGAAATTCACATTACCCGTTTTCCATACAATAAATTCTTATATCCCGATTATAAAGACGCGGTGGAGAATGAATAAAACAATCTCTTGTATTAAATATTGTTTTTATATTTACAATTAGTTAGAACGTTAATACATAATTAATTAAATATATTGGTTATTTACAAGTTAGCCGCTAGTTTATAAAAACGAAATCTTAAGATGGAATATAAAAAGTACTGGTCAATTGCAGATTTAGCAACAAATTCGTTGAAATCTTATGAAGTATGCTTGTACGCATCAATTCTATTTATTTTGATTTTTGTATTGGTCAAGAAATATAAAAAATCTAATCAAGATTTCGAAAAACAAATTTTACTTTGGGGCACTGGAATTATTGGCGCAGGAACAATGCTGGGCTTTATATACTTAAAGTTTTTTACAATAGACTCAACAGAATATCGAATACGAAAAATAATAAATTCGAAAAATGTAGCTGTTATTGAAGGGGTTATCAGCGAATTTGAAAGCGTTAGACCTTTATCAAAACGAGGAGTTGTAACTCAAGAAAGATTTGTTGTTGATTCAGTTGAATTTTCCTATTCAGATGAACTGCTTGGAAGATTTAATCGATTTAGCAAAACAAACAATGGTGTATTTCGAAATGGATTGCCTGTAAGAATAACTTATGGAAAAGAAAGGCGTGAAATAATAATGGTTGAAATTAAGGAATAATTATCTCCTACTTCCTCTTAAACAAAGGCACTGCCGAACAAGCCTCGCCAAACATAACGCTTTTGGCTACTTTCATTAATTTTTGAATCGCTAAAGTATACACTTCATTGGGCACGGCTTTTTTTGAACAGCCTTTTAAGATAACCGGTTTGTCAAAATAATCAGTGTAGTCCAATTTGTTTAAAATGTCTTGGTACCATGCTATCGTGGCTAGCACTTGGCTTCCTTGAATCACTTTTAAGGCATAAGGCGCCACATGAACCGAAACCAAAGCAAATGCCCAAGCGGGTAAAATGGCATCGGTAGCACAATACAACGCCACGTATTTATCTTGATAGGGTGTAAAATCGGCGTTTTTGAGTTGTTGTCTAAAATCGGTTTCTTTTAACAAAACACCTTCGAGCAGCCAATGCGAAATGTCTAACCCCACCACATGATTATCTGGATAGTAGTCTTCTAAATCGAATACCATCAACGAACTTTGCGCTACTTTATTTACGATTTCATCCATTTTTATAGTGTTCAGTATTCAGAAATTAGTGTTCAGCAAACTGCCAACTAAAAACTGAACACTGTTTCCTTTTTTACAACATACCCAATTCTAACTTAGCCTCTTCGCTCATTAAGTCTTTGCTCCATGGCGGATCAAAAGTGATTTCTACTTCGCACGATTTTACGGTATCAATAGATTTTACTTTTTCTTCCACTTCTTGCGGCAACGTTTCAGCTACTGGGCAATTTGGCGAGGTTAAGGTCATGACAATTTTTACATCGTTATCCTCATTAATCATGACGTCGTAGATTAATCCTAATTCATAGATATCTACCGGAATTTCGGGGTCAAAAATTCCTTTTAATACTTTGACAACGTTTTCGCCTAAGTTAATTGTATCGTTAAATTCTTCCATATTTATTTTTATTTTTAAACATATAAGTCATATAAGCTAATCCCATAATGAGTTATATAGTTTGTTTACAAATGTTTGTTGTCCTTCGTAATAAATATTCTTAACATTAAAGTTAATCAGTAATCCTATTGGTTTTTCTAGTAAGTTCATATAAGTTAAAAGCTGCGCCTCATAAATTGGATTCATTTCCGCAACTGCTTTCAATTCAACTACTAAAATATCTTCAATTAAAATATCACACCTCAGTTTTGACTCTAATTCAAATCCTTTATAATTAATCGGAATATTGAATTCTGAAATTGAATTTATATTTCGTATTTCTAATTCCTTAATTAAACACTGGTGATAAACTGTTTCTAGCAATCCTGGTCCTAATCTTTTATGAACTTCAATTGCCGCTCCATTAACTTGATAAACTAAATCTTTTAACTGCGTTTTTGTAACATTCTTCATGGCTTGTATTATTTTTTGTGGTGTAGATCATATTGAAAAACTTATATGGCTTATATGTTAAATTATTTTTTTATTGTTTCGCTTGAAATGCCAAAGCATACATTTTTATTTGTTTAATCATTGAAACCAAGCCGTTAGCTCTTGTGGGCGACAAATGTTCTTTTAATCCTATTTCATCAATAAAATCAGTGTTTGCTTCTAAAATAGCTGCTGGCGTTTGGTTTGAAAATGCACGAATTAAAATAGCAATAATTCCTTTGGTTAAAATCGCATCGCTATCGGCTGTGAAAACAATTTTTCCGTCTTGCGCTTCGCCGTGTACCCAAACTTTCGATTGACAGCCTTTGATAATGTTTTCGTCTACTTTGTATTGCTCATCAATTAACGGAAGTGTTTTTCCCAATTCGATGATGTATTCGTAGCGCTGCATCCAGTCGTCAAATAGAGAAAACTCGTCAACAATTTCGTTTTGTATGTCTTGTATTGTCATCTTATTTTTCAGTCAATTTTACAATTTTGTTTACCAATTTTTCTACCTCAACAGGAGGGAATTCATGATCAAAGCCCTTCGTTGTGTATGCTATCCCTTCAGAAATAAAGGTAATATTGGCATGAGGCGCACCGTCATAAAAACGTTTTTCGGTAGGTCCTTTGAACTCTTTTACTTTGGCCAAATCGACTGCTTTTATAAGGACCACAATTTCTTTCCAATCTGCATCAGAAACAGTTATTTTTTCTTGGTAATCTTTAATATCTCGTGCACGCGAAACAAACAACATTTGATTTTCTACTTTGATGTTTAAAACAAAGTTTCGAGCGTTTGCCTCATAGTTTATTACCGAAATGGACTTGTTTTGGTGATTGTAATTCTCCGTTTTTGTTGGTTTACAACCCACAAATAACAAAAAAATCATTACTGCTAAAACTCTCATACGCTTTCTTATTAAGACAACATCATTTGCGCTTTTTTAACCGCTTCTACAAAGATATCAATTTCTTCCTTGGTATTGTAAAAAGCAAAACTTGCTCGTATGGTTCCCGGAATATTGAAAAAATTCATAATAGGTTGGGCACAATGATGACCGGTCCGTACAGCTATCCCCAATTTATCAATAATAGTACCAATATCATACGGATGGATTCCATCGATATTAAATGAAATGACCGAAGCTTTGTTTTCGCTCGTTCCATAAATCGTAAGGCCATCGATTTCTTGTAACCTTTTGGTTCCGTACAATAATAATTCGTTTTCGTATGCTGCAATATTCTCAAAACCGATGGCATTCATATAGTCAATTGCGGTTCCTAGTACAATTCCGCCTTCAATATTGGGCGTTCCTGCCTCAAATTTATGTGGTAAATCGGCATACGTTGTTTTTTCAAACGTTACCTCAGCAATCATTTCGCCTCCGCCTTGATAGGGTGGTAATTTTCGCAACCACTCTTCTTTTCCGTATAAAATTCCAACACCTGTTGGGCCGCACACTTTATGTCCCGAAAACACATAAAAATCACAATCCAGAGCTTGTACATCTGGGCGTAAATGCGGAGTAGCTTGAGCGCCATCGATTAAAACCGCTGCTCCTACTCCATGTGCTTTTTTAATGATATATTCAATTGGGTTCACCGTTCCTAATGCATTTGAAATGTGGTTCACCGCTACAATTTTCGTTTTATCGGAAAGTAAGTTGTCAAATTTCGAAAGGATTAATTCTCCTTTTTCATTCATTGGGATAACCACCAACTTCGCTCCTGTTCTTTCACATAAAAATTGCCAAGGCACAATATTGCTATGGTGTTCCAATGCCGAAACCATCACCTCATCGCCTGCTTTTAGTAAACTTGCAAAACCATTTGCCACTAAGTTAATTCCGAACGTAGTCCCCGAAGTAAAAATAATTTCGAAGTTGTGTTTTGCATTCAAATGGGTTTGGATGGTATTTCGTGACACTTCATAGGCATCTGTAGCCAATTGACTCAAGGTATGCACGCCGCGGTGAATGTTTGCGTTGTATTCGCTGTAATACCTAGAAATAGCATCGATCACCACTTGCGGTTTCTGTGAAGTAGCCCCGTTGTCAAAATACACCAAGGGTTTCCCGTTTACCTTTTGTGATAAAATAGGGAAATCGGCTCTTACTTTTTGGATGTCTAACATATTTCTAAAGTATATTACTACAAATCAAACCCCATATTCACGCCTAATTTGTCAGCGATAATACGAGCAATTTTTGCTTTTAATTCGGGTATTTTTATGCTATTGGTCACTTCACTGGTAAACGCATACATCAATAAGGCTTTGGCTTCTTTTTTAGGAATACCGCGTTGTTGCATATAGAACATAGCACTTTCATCCAATTGACCAATGGTACATCCGTGCGAACACTTTACATCATCGGCAAAAATTTCCAATTGTGGCTTAGCGTTGATCGTTGCTTTATCGCCAATTAATATGTTATTGTTTTGTTGGAACGCATCCGTTTTTTGCGCTTCTTTTTCTACGAAAATTTTACCGTTGAAAACACCCGTTGCACTATCGTTTAGTATCGTTTTATAGTTCTGGTGGCTTTCACAATTGGGTGTAGCATGTTGCACCAACGTATAATGATCTACGTGTTGTTTATCGCCAATAAGGGTCACACCTTTCAAGGTAGAATCAATACGTTCCCCTTGATGATAGAAATTCAAATTGTTTCTGGTAATGTTTCCACCAAACGAAAAGGTATGCACCGCTACTCTACTCTCTTGTTTTTGTGCTATGTAGGTGTTGTCTATCAAATTAGCGGTTTGCACATCGTTTTGAATTTTATAATAATCTACAATGGCGCGTTTTTGAGCAAAAATTTCAGTAACCGAATTTGTCAAAACTGGATTTGAATTCAAACTTTGGTGACGCTCTACAATTTGTACGTGTGCATTTTCTCCAACAATGACCAAATTTCGAGGTTGCACCATCAATGCGGCTTCAGTTCCTGTAGAAAAATAAATAATTTCAATAGGTTTATCTACCACTTTACTTTTCGGAATGTTGATGTAAGCCCCTTCTAACGAAAATGCTGTATTTAAAGTTGTTAAACTTTCTTCTTTACTAGCAATTTGATTAAAATAGGCGTCAATTACCATTTTATATTTTGGTTTGGTTAAGGCCGAAGACATCAAACAAACATCTAATCCATCATGTGTTGTAGAAGATAAAAACGAACTGAAAATTCCGTCTATAAAAACAACTTTATAAGTGTCGATTTCGTGTAAGAAATACTTTTTTACATCTTTAAATTCAATTGTATTTTCTTTCTTTGGGAAAACCGAAAAATCATTTTTTAAAATTGCATTTAACGACGTGTATTTCCAAGCCTCCTCTTTTTTTGTAGGGAAACCTTTGTTTTCGAAATTTTTTATGGCGTTGCTTCTTATCTCATGAAGTTCTGATTGGATATCAATCTTTTCTTCAAAAGCCATGAATGAAGCTAATAATTTATCTTTTAATTCCATTTTTTTTGTTCTGTTTCAAGTTTCAGGTTTCAAGTTATTGGAACTTGTTTCCTTTGAAATCTTTCTTGTTTAAATAAGTGATGAAATTTTTAATTTTACCGCTTAAATTTTCATATTTATTTTTCAAATCTTTAAACTGTTCTTCCGAAATATATTCTGAATCATATAGTCTATAAATCTGAGATCTGGTTTCACCTGCCGAACCTTTTGCTATGGATAAAAATTGTCGAAATTCCAAATTTCCATCTCTTTCAAAACCTTCAGCAATATTGTCCATTACGGAACCAGAAGATGCTTTTATTTGTTCTTTAAATCTAAAATCAGTTTTTAAATCGGTTTCTTTTGAAAGTATAAAAACTTCTTTTGCTAATTTTCTGGCTTCTTGCCAAATTTCTAAATCTTCAAACTTTGTAATTGTTGGCATGGCGTATATAAAATTAAATTAGTCGTAATGTATATGTTTATCAGGACTTTAAACCTGAAACCTGAAACGAATTAAACCAACTCATTTTTAATCCAGTCGTATCCTTTTTCTTCTAGTTCTAAAGCTAAATCAGCTCCACCTGTTTTTACGATTTTTCCGTCCATTAAAACGTGAACAAAATCGGGAACGATATAATCTAACAAACGTTGGTAGTGTGTAATCACTAAAACCGCATTGTTTTCGTTTTTCAATTTGTTTACACCATTAGCTACAATTCGTAAGGCGTCGATGTCCAAGCCTGAATCGGTTTCGTCCAAAATAGCAATTTTAGGTTCTAACATGGCCATTTGGAAGATTTCATTACGTTTCTTTTCACCCCCTGAAAAACCTTCGTTTAACGAACGCGATAAGAATTTTCGATCCATTTCCAAAAGCTCTGATTTTTCACGAATTAATTTCAACATTTCATTCGCGGGCATCTCTTCTTGTTTGTTGGCCTTGCGTTTTTCGTTGATTGCCGTTTTAATAAAATTTGTTACCGAAACACCTGGAATTTCTACAGGATATTGAAACGACAAGAAAACGCCTTTGTGAGCTCTCTCTTCGGGTGCCATTTCTGAAATTTCTTCTCCATCTAAAAAGATTTCGCCTTCAGAAACTTCATAGTTTTCATTTCCAGCAATGATAGAAGATAATGTGGATTTTCCAGCACCGTTAGGTCCCATAATCGCATGCACTTCCCCAGCTTTTATTTCAAGGTTAATTCCTTTTAATATCTCTTTATCTTCTATCGAAGCGTGTAAGTTTTTTATCTGTAACATTTTATTTAGTTTCAGGTTTAAAGTTTCAAGTTTATAACATGTTGTTCTTGAAACGTTTATATTAAATTATTTTTAAATTATATTATAATTGTTTTTTATGTTCAGGTATAACTTGAAACCTGAAACAAAACTATCCTACTGAGCCTTCTAACGAAATTTCCAACAATTTCTGCGCTTCCACAGCAAATTCCATCGGTAATTTATTCAATACTTCTTTGCTGAATCCGTTTACGATTAAAGCAATAGCTTTCTCCGTTGGAATACCGCGTTGGTTGCAATAGAATACTTGATCTTCACCAATTTTTGACGTCGTAGCCTCGTGTTCAATTTTTGCCGAAGCATTTTTACTTTCAATATAGGGAAAAGTATGTGCACCACAATTATTCCCCATTAACAACGAATCACATTGAGAGAAATTTCGAGCATTTTCAGCTCTTGCACCTATTTGTACTAATCCTCTGTAACTGTTTTGTGATTTTCCCGCTGAGATCCCTTTGGAAATAATTGTCGATTTAGTGTTTTTGCCCAAGTGTATCATCTTTGTTCCCGTATCGGCTTGCTGATAATTGTTGGTAACGGCAATCGAATAAAACTCGCCAATGGAATTATCGCCTTTCAATACAACCGAAGGATACTTCCACGTTACTGCCGAACCCGTTTCTACTTGGGTCCAAGAAATTTTTGCGTTTTTCTCACAGAAACCCCTTTTGGTTACAAAATTATAAACGCCTCCTTTTCCCTCCTTGTTTCCAGGATACCAGTTTTGAACGGTAGAATATTTGATTTCGGCATCGTCCATTGCAATTAACTCTACAACAGCTGCGTGCAATTGGTTTTCATCACGACTTGGAGCTGTACACCCTTCTAAATAGGAAACATAACTGCCTTCATCAGCAATTAGCAAGGTGCGTTCAAACTGTCCGGTTCCGCCTTGATTGATTCGGAAATACGTTGATAATTCCATAGGACAACGCACGCCTTTCGGGATGTAACAGAAACTTCCGTCTGAAAAAACTGCCGAATTCAATGCCGCGTAAAAATTATCTTTCTGCGGTACAATGGTACCTAAATATTTTCGAACTAATTCGGGATGTTCTTTGATAGCTTCCGAAATAGAACAAAAAATAATGCCTTTTTCGTTGAGTGTTTTTTTGAATGTAGTCGCAACAGAAACAGAATCTACCACAATATCAATTGCCACGTTGTTCATTTTCTTTTGTTCGTCAACCGAAATGCCTAACTTTTTGTACATCGCTAAAAGTTCGGGATCTACATCTTCAAGTTTTTTGTTGGGATCCGCTTTTTTGGGTGCTGAATAATACGAAATTGCTTGGAAATCGGGTTTTTCATAATGGACATTAGCCCATTCCGGTTCTACCATTTCTTTCCAAGCGCGAAAAGCTTCCAAACGCCATTCGGTCATCCATTCGGGTTCTTCTTTTTTCTTTGAAATGGCACGAACAATGTCTTCATTTAATCCGATAGGAAACGTCTCCGAGTCCAATTCGGTATAGAATCCGTATTCGTATTCTTTATTTTCTAATTCGACTTTTAAGTCGTCCTCAGTATATTTACTCAT
>DALYCS010000052.1:0-9999 GCA_031973615.1 Flavobacterium sp.
AAATATGCTAAATCAAAAACAGCAATTCCAATTGGAAAAGAATTAGATTTATTTCATTTTTCACAAAAAGTTGGTCAAGGTTTACCGTTATGGTTGCCAAAAGGGGCTGCATTACGCGATCGATTGGAGCAATTCTTGAAAAAAGCACAGAAAAAAGCCGGATATGAACAAGTGGTTACGCCACATATTGGTATGAAAGACTTGTATGTAACTTCTGGGCACTATGCTAAATATGGTGCCGATAGTTTTCAACCGATACATACCCCAGCGGAAGGCGAAGAGTTTTTATTGAAACCCATGAACTGTCCGCACCACTGTGAAATATACAATGCAAGACCATGGTCGTACAAAGATTTACCGAAGCGATATGCCGAATTTGGAACCGTGTACCGTTACGAACAATCTGGGGAATTGCATGGATTAACCCGTGTAAGAGGATTTACACAAGATGATGCGCATATATTTTGTACGCCTGACCAATTGGATGCCGAATTTAAAAATGTAATCGATTTAGTATTGTATGTTTTTGGTTCGTTAGGATTTGAAAACTTTACAGCACAGGTATCGGTTCGTGATTTAGACAATCCGGATAAATATATAGGTAGCGTTGAAAACTGGGAAAAAGCAGAAAATGCGATCATTAGTGCTGCCAAAGATAAAGGATTAAACTATGTAATTGAAGCTGGCGAAGCCGCATTCTATGGTCCGAAATTGGATTTCATGGTAAAAGATGCTTTAGGCAGAAGTTGGCAATTAGGAACCATTCAAGTTGACTACAACTTACCCGAGCGTTTTGAATTGTCTTACAAAGGTGCTGACGATAAGTTGCACCGCCCTGTAATGATTCACCGAGCGCCTTTTGGCTCGATGGAGCGTTTTATTGCAATTTTACTAGAACATACGGCTGGAAATTTCCCAATTTGGTTGATGCCTGAGCAAGCTATTATTCTGTCTTTGAGCGAGAAATATGAAAATTATGCAAAAAAAGTTTTAGATTTGCTAGAAAATCACGAAATTCGCGCCCTAATTGACAACCGAAACGAAACTATCGGGAAGAAAATTAGAGAAGCAGAAATGAAGAAATACCCGTTTATGCTGATCGTTGGAGAGGAAGAAGAGAAAAACGGAACGATTTCCGTACGCCAAAGAGGGCAAGAAGGAAAAGGTAATATTTCGGTAACTATTGAAGAATTTGCAGCAATAATTAACGAAGAAATCAACAAAACATTAAAACAATTTTAAGTTTAACTAAAATAATAGAGCCATAGCAATTAGAAACAACAGAGGTTTTCAACCTCGCGAAGAGAAAAAAGCGGCACATCGTATCAATAATTTAATACGTGTTGCTGAAGTACGTTTAGTAGGCGAAAACATTGAACCAGGAGTTTATAAAATTGCCGATGCACTTCGTTTAGCGGAAGAGCAAGAAGTAGATTTAGTAGAAATTTCTCCCAATGCTGAACCGCCCGTTTGTAAATTGATGGATTATGGTAAATTTTTGTACCAACAAAAGAAAAGAGAAAAAGAATTAAAAGCAAAATCTACTCAAATTGTGATCAAAGAGATTCGTTTCGGACCTCAAACAGACGAACACGATTATGAATTCAAGAAAAAAAATGCTTTAAAATTCTTACAAGACGGTGCAAAATTAAAGGCATTTGTATTCTTTAAAGGACGTTCGATTATCTATAAAGAGCAAGGGCAAATTTTATTATTGCGTTTGGCGCAAGAATTAGAAGAACATGGAAAAGTAGAAGCAATGCCGGTATTGGAGGGGAAACGTATGATTATGTACATTGCTCCAAAGAAAAAAGGCAAATAGAGATTACAATGTAATCCTACCAAAAATTAATAAGTAAGAATAGATTATAAATACAGGAAGAAAATGCCTAAAATGAAAACGAAATCTAGTGCTAAGAAGCGATTCAAAGTGACTGGCTCTGGAAAGATCAAAAGAAAACACGCTTTTAAAAGTCACATTTTGACTAAAAAATCTAAAAAGCGTAAATTAGCTTTAACTCACGCTACATTGGTTCATCCAACAGATGAGAGAAGCATTAAACAACAATTGAATATAATTTAATTTAATCGTTGTTTGGTTAAAACAATTTAGTAACCCTGGGGTGGGCTGACGAAGTACAAAGTATAAATTACAAAATACGACGTTTAAAAAGTATCGAAAGATCGCCTTACTTCAAAAAAAAATTTAAAATTATGCCAAGAGCAACCAATTCAGTAGCATCAAAAGCTCGTAAAAAAAGAGTATTAAAACAAGCCAAAGGTTTCTTTGGAAGACGTAAAAACGTTTGGACTGTAGCTAAAAACGCGGTAGAAAAAGCAATGTGCTATGCTTACCGTGACAGAAAACAAAATAAAAGAAATTTCCGTGCTTTATGGATTACGCGTATCAATGCTGGTGCACGTTTACATGGCATGAGTTATTCTCAATTTATGGGTAAAGTAAAAGCTAACAACATCGAATTGAACCGTAAAGTTCTTGCCGATTTAGCGATGAACCACCCAGCTGCTTTCACAGCTGTTGTTAACAAAATTAAATAATTACGTCTAACTCAGTCTTATCTTACTTATATACCAAACCCCGATTTATCGGGGTTTTTTATTTATAACAACAAAACATTTATATTTAACACAGGTCCATATTATTAACCCACACCATTTTATCATGAAATCCCTTCCTCCTATTCTCGCAAATTTACACTCAAAATTGGACGATTTTGAACAGCTGAATACTACTATATCAAAAAGCAGTGTAGGCTGGCATATAGCACACAGTTTAAAAACCATTGACCTTATTGTAACGGCCTGTAAAACATCGGACCCTAGTAAGTATCAATGGAAATTTAAATTGAATCGGTTTTTGATTTTGGATGTGATTCAAAAAATTCCAAGAGGAAAAGCTAGAGCACCAAAAGTTGTACAACCCGAAGGTGAAATCTCAAAAGAAACGTTACAACTACATTTGGAAAAAGTACAACAAAACCTTGAAAATTGGGAAAATTTAGATCGAAATGTATATTTTTTTCATCCTTATTTTGGACACTTACATAAAAAAGCGACTGAAAAATTTTTAAAACTACATACGCTGCATCATCTCCAAATTATTGAAGATATATGTAATTAAGTTTTCAACTTTTTCTTTCTAGCAGCAGGAAACAAAACATTGTTTAAAATTAAGCGATAGCCCGGTGAATTGGGATGCAAGTCTAAAACCGTTGGCGCATCACCTACCCTATGTTGGTAATCTTCGGGATCGTGCCCTCCATAAAAGGTAAACATTCCTTTTCCTTTGGTACCATGAATATAGCGCGCTTCGCCGTTGATTTTGCATTCGCCCATAACCAATACATTTGATTTTATTTTATCTGCATCAAAAGCTGTGGTTTGCCCCATGAAACCCTTGATCAATTGGGTGTGATTTTGACACAACATGGTCGGAATTGGATCCCATTTTGCCGAATAGTCCATTAACGTAAAGTAATCTTTATCCATTGAAAAAACACCCTTTCCGTGTTCCTCGGTGGTGTCAATATCTGAGAACTCATACACAACAGGTTGGCGTTCTAATTTGTAATTTTTGAAGGCGAAGGTAGCTGTGTAATCAATATTGGCTTGGTAATTGGGATCCGAATCGTCGCCATCAAACATGGGTTCGCAAATGTCAACCCCTTCCGCAGAAAGTGCAATATCAAAACTATCCGTAGCCGAGCACATGGCAAACATAAAGCCACCTCCAATTACAAAATCCCTTATTTTTTTGGCAACTGCTAATTTTTCTTGAGATACTTTGGCGTAGCCCAACTTCTTCGCTAAAGCTTCGGCTTCGGCTTTTTGCTGAATGTACCAAGGCGTACTTCTGTAATTGCCAAAAAACTTTCCGTATTGACCGGTAAAATCTTCGTGATGCAAGTGCAGCCAATCATACAAAAGCAGTTGGTCGGAAAGTACCTCTTCATCATAAATTTCGGTATACGGTATTTCAGCGTAGGATAAAACCATAGTTACCGCATCGTCCCAAGGTTGTTTGCCTTTAGGTGTATACACCGCAATTTTAGGGGCTTTTTCCAATACCACCGTTTCCATATTTTGAGAAGGCGCACTAATTTCATTTAAAATGGCATCGGTAGCCGCATCCGACAATACTTCAAACGTTACGCCTCTAATTTGACATTCCTTTCGAATTTCGGGCGCATAGGGTAGCAAAAAAGAACCGCCTCTGTAATTGAGCAACCAACTTACTTTATAGTCTTTATTCAAAGCCCAATAGGTAATTCCGTAGGCTTTTAAGTGGTTTTGTTGCACGTCTACTTCCATCGGAAGCAACACAAAGGCTGCCTGCGAAGTCGTAGTGACCAGAAAAAGTACTAAGAGCATGAATTGTCGCAACTTCCCTAGTTTCATAGTACCGGTTTTAGAATGGCACATCCGAATCATCGTCGTCCATAGCGTTCATGGTACTTCCAAATGCTTCGTTAGGCGTTGGCAAATTTTGCGTAATAAACGGATTGCTATCGTCTAAATTCATTTTGGAAGGTAGGGCATCAAAAGGCGAACTAAAGTCGTCTAAGTTTTCAAATTTACCCAAGTTGCCCACAAATTTCAATCGGATTTCATCCAAACCACCGTTACGGTGCTTGGCGACGATAAATTCAGCTTGCCCTTGAGTAGGCGAACGCTCTTCATCATCCCATTCGTCAATTTTGTAGTATTCCGGACGGTAGATAAACGATACAATATCGGCATCTTGCTCAATTGCACCCGACTCCCTCAAATCGGAAAGCAACGGACGTTTGCTCGATCCGCGTGTTTCCACGGCACGAGACAACTGCGATAGTGCAATTACCGGAACATTTAACTCTTTGGCCAATGCTTTCAAGTTTCGAGAAATTGTAGAAATTTCTTGCTCACGATTGCCACCACCTTTACCGTTTCCTCCAGCTGTCATCAACTGTAAGTAATCTATAACAATCATCTTTATGTCAAATTGCGATTTCAAACGTCTTGCTTTGGCACGCAAATCAAAAATAGACAATGAGGGCGTATCATCAATATATAAGGGTGCTTTTTCTAAATTTTTTACTTTTATAGAAAGTTGCTCCCACTCGTGTTTTTCAAGTTTTTCGGTACGTAATTTCTCTGAAGACAGTCCGGTTTCGGAGGAAATCAAACGCGTAATCAATTGCACCGAAGACATTTCCAATGAAAACAATGCGACTGCTTGCCCATAATCAACAGCCATATTTCGCGCCATAGACAATACAAATGCGGTCTTACCCATACCCGGACGCGCTGCAATAATAATCAAATCGGAAGGTTGCCAACCCGAAGTTAGCTTGTCCAAGTTATGAAAACCGGTAGCAACACCACTCAAACCTTCTTTACCGGCAATTTCTTCAATTCGTTTTTTTGCTTGAATGACCAAACTTTGTGCGGTTTCTGAACTTCGCTTGATATTTCCTTGCGTAACTTCGTATAATTTTGATTCAGCTTTGTCTAACAAATCAAATACATCGGTAGATTCATCATACGATTCTTCGATAATTTCACTGGAAATTTTGATCAAACTGCGTTGGATGAATTTTTGTAAAATAATACGCGAATGGAATTCGATATGCGCCGATGAGGAAATCTTTTGTGTGAGTTGGATCAGGTAAAAATCGCCACCAGACAATTCTAATTTTCCGTTTTTCTTTAATTGGGCCGAAACGGTTAACAAATCTATGGGCTGTGTTTCATTAAACAACTGCACAATAGCCTCAAAAATATGCTGGTGAGCCTCCTTATAAAAAGCATCGGGTTGTAAAATATCAATGACTTCATCCACCCCTTTTTTATCAATCATCATGGCACCAAGTACCGCTTCTTCAAGGTCTAACGCTTGAGGAGGTAGTTTTCCTTTTTCTAAATTGATGAGTGTAGTTTTATCTACTCTAACGGGGTTTATATTTCTGACATTTTCCATATTGCGAAGTTAACCAATTTTTGCAAAAATAATTTCGGAATTCTTAAGACCCTATTGTTGATAACTCTATTTTTTTGTTGATAAGTCAAAAAAAATCCGAAACAAACTTGCTTCGGATTCTATATTAAACGATTGTTCAAGGTTATTCTTTGAATTGCCCCATGTTACAATATTTATCCATGCGTTGTGAAACTAAATCGGTTGTTGATAAATCTTTCAATTCTTTGTAGGCTTTCGAAATGTATTGCTCAACTGTTTTGAATGTCGTTTCTTTATCGTAATGCGCGCCTCCTAATGGTTCAGGAATGATGTCGTCAATTAACTTGTGTTTTTTCATATCAAAAGAAGTCAGTTTCAAGGCATCTGCAGCTTGCTCTTTGTATTCCCAACTTCTCCACAAAATAGACGAACACGATTCGGGAGAAATAACAGAATACCAAGTGTTTTCCAACATGAATACACGATCGCCTACTCCAATTCCTAAGGCTCCACCAGAAGCCCCTTCACCGATAATCACCGTAATGATAGGTGTTTTCAATCGGATCATTTCAAAAATATTGCGTGCAATAGCTTCTCCTTGACCGCGTTCTTCTGCTTCTAAACCGGGATAAGCTCCGGGTGTATCCACCAATGTAAGTACAGGAATTCCGAATTTTTCAGCCATTTTCATCAAACGAAGTGCTTTGCGATACCCTTCTGGATTGGCCATACCGAAGTTACGGTACTGACGCATTTTGGTATTGATTCCTTTTTGCTGACCGATGATCATATATGATTGACCGTCGATTTGGCCCAATCCACCAATCATGGCTTTATCGTCTTTGAAATTACGATCACCAAACAATTCTAAGAAAGTTCCATTGGTTAAATTGGTAATGTGCTCTAATGTATAGGGTCTATTCGGATGTCTAGACAGTTGGACACGTTGCCAAGCTGTAAGATTCTTATATATGTTACGCTTTGTTTCTTCTAACTTTTTTTCTATTTGCTTGCAGGTTGTAGTTACATCTACATCCGATTCTTGACCAATAATTTGACATTTATCTAATTGATCTTCAAGCTCTTTAATCGGTAATTCAAAATCTAAATATTCCATAATCGGTTTATTAGGGTTTGGTTTTTAATCGTACAAAGATAAAATTTTCAATTGACTTTGTGAACTTATCTTTAATTAGTTGTTATTTTTTTTGTATCCTTTCAAGATACCATTAGCAATTACGGTTGTCAAAATAATAAGTGCTCCTATATAGAACAAGGGCGACATTTGTTCTTTGTCTTCAAAAATAAAATAGGCCAATATGATTCCGTATATGGGTTCTAAATTGATGGTTAGCATCACGGTATAAGGACTTAAGTACTTCATGACCGCCGTAGACGCAATAAAAGCATAGGCAGTACACACCGAACTCAAGACCAAAAGATAGATCAAATCGGAAGTGCTGAGTTGAAAAAAATCGGCCGAAAAACTATTGGTAAACAGCAATGAAATCGAAAAAAACAATACACCGCCAGACAATTCATAAAACGAAATAAGCGTAGGTTCATACGTTTTGACGAATTTACTATTGATAACCGCAAAAGAAGCCGAAAGAAACGCCGAAATTAAAGCTAAAATAATTCCTTCAACATACTCTGTTTCCACGTTAAAAATAATGGTGAGCCCCGCAATGACAATGAGACCGAAGAAAATTTCATACCACACTATCTTTTTTCCAAAAAACAGCGGTTCAATCAACGAAGCAAAAAAAGCTCCAGTGGAAAGACAGGCCAAAGTAATGGAAACATTGGACACTTTAATAGCTCTAAAAAAAGTAAACCAATGCAAGGCAATGATCAAACCGGCTACTAAAAATTTAATGAGAGCTGCTTTAGGAATACGAATTGGAATCCGCTTATAGCGGATGTACCCATAAATAAAAAGCACGGCAAAAAGCATTCGAAACCAAACCAAGGGCATGGCATCCAACGAAATTAACCTACCAAGAATGGCTGTAAATCCCCATATAAATACAATGAGATGAAGTTGCAAGTAACTTTTTACACTATCGCTTGGCATTGCGCAATAATTTATAAGCTAATATCCCAAAAACAACATTGGGCAACCAAACTGCTATAAAAGGAGAAATACTCGATTTTTCGGCCAAAGTACCAAACACTTTATCAAAGAAAATAAAGACAAAGGCAATAACAATTCCTATCGCTAAATTGATCCCCATTCCACCTCTTCGTTTCATTGACGATACGGCTACTGCAATAATGGTCAATATAAATGCCGAAACGGGCAAACTGAATTTTTTATAAAAAACAACCAAATACGTATTGATGTTGGCGTTTCCGCGCGATCGCTCTTTATTGATGAACGCATTCAATTGGCCTATAGTCATGGTTTCTGCTACATACACAACGGGGGTTAAATCATCGGGTTCAAAATTGTATTGCACCGAAATTTTATCGCACTTAATCAATTGATCATCAGTTCTTCCAACGATGCGTTTGTTGTAATTGTATAACACGTAGGTTTTTTTCAATGCATCGTAATGAATGCGATTGGCATTTACCTTTTCTATCAATTGATTGTCTTTGATGCGTTCAAACGTAAAATTGAAACCTGTTTGAGACATATAGTTGTAATTGCTTACATAAATGTTTTCTTCTATATTGCCTTCTTTTTTAATTTGTCTGAAAATATCAGCAGTTTCTCGAGTTTTATTGTTTCCTTTTAAATTTTGATATCTAAAATCGTTAAATCCTTTACTGGCTTTGGGTACTAGAAAAAATCCCATAATCAGTGAAAAAACTGAAACAATAACCGCCCCATATATAAAAGGACGTAAAAAGCGACTGAAGGAAATACCCGAACTCAAAATAGCTATAATTTCGGTGTTGTTGGCCAACTTAGACGTGAACCAAATAATCGATAAGAACAAGAAAATAGGAAATAATAAATTGGCAAAATAGATTGTAAAATCGCCATAATAGATTAATATATCTTTCAATGGGATTTTTTTCTCAATCATCTTATTCACTTTTTCAGACACATCGATGGTAATTCCAATAGGAATAAACATCAGCAACATGACCGTAAAGGTGGCTAAATAACGTTTTAATATGTATTTGTCAATTATTTTCATGTATAGAATTTATAACCTTTGACTCATTTGTACCACCATTTTATCTTTCCAGGCTCTAAACGTTCCGGCGATAATTTGGCGACGGGCCTCACGAACCAACCACATATAAAACCCTAAGTTGTGTATGGTTGCAATTTGTTTTCCTAAGAATTCATCGGCGGCAAATAAATGACGTAAATAGGCTTTTGAATATTCGGTATCTACCCAGGTGTGACCCATTTCATCGATAGGTGAAAAATCGGCTTCCCATTTTTTATTTTTCATATTCATCGTACCGTGTGCTGTGAACAACATCCCGTTTCGGGCATTACGAGTGGGCATAACGCAGTCAAACATATCGATACCTAAGGCAATGTTTTCTAAAATATTGATGGGTGTGCCAACCCCCATTAAATAGCGAGGTTTGTCTTCTGGCAATATCGCCGTTACCACTTCGGTCATGGCGTACATTTCCTCTGCGGGCTCCCCTACAGATAAACCGCCAATTGCATTTCCTTGTGCGCCGGCATTGGCAATATATTCGGCCGACTCAGCTCTTAAATCTTTATAAGTACTTCCTTGCACGATGGGGAAAAACGTTTGTTCGTACCCGTATTTAAATGGTAATTTTTCTAAATGATTGATGCATCGATCCAACCAACGGTGGGTCATGTGCATAGAACGTTTGGCATAGCGGTAATCACAAGGATATGGGGTGCATTCATCAAAAGCCATGATGATATCGGCGCCAATGGTTCGCTGTACCTCCATCACGTTTTCGGGTGAAAAGAAATGATACGATCCATCAATATGAGATTTGAACTTAACCCCTTCTTCTTTAATTTTTCGATTAGACGATAAGGAATATACTTGGTACCCACCCGAATCGGTTAAAATGTTTCGATCCCA
>DALYCS010000053.1:0-6169 GCA_031973615.1 Flavobacterium sp.
CAACTCGTGTTCGGTTAATCCATTATCAAACGGCGCCTTATAAATAAAATGGAACAATTCTTTCAATTCAACTTCAAAACCCATTTCTTCAAATAAACGACGTTTACCCGCTTGAATGTTGGTTTCTCCAGCTCTTTGATGACTGCAACAGGTATTAGTCCACAATAATGGAGAATGGTATTTATGTTGTGCCCGTTGCTGCAACATCACTTCGTTGTTGTCATTCAAAATAAAAACCGAAAAGGCCCTGTGTAAAATGGCTTTTTCATGCGCTTCCATTTTATTCATCAACCCAATAGGCTCGTCCTTTTCGTTGACCAATATTACTTGTTCTTCTTTCATAGTTTACTATAAGCTCGTCAAAAATACGAAAAAAGAAAGGAAATACGAGTAGTTTTGTCGTTTGTGATAAGTTTAACGTCTGTTGAATAATTGGATGTTCTTGCGATGAATTGGGAAAAGAAAATATAAAAACAAAAAAGTATCAGTTATTTTAACTACTTTTGTAGTCTTGGTAAAGATAATTATTTCTTCTTGCAAAACTTTGACTCAAAGTAGGTTATACATTTTTGTTTATTTCGCTTGTGTGTTTTTATCCTTATACATTTAAAATAATATTAATTTTAATTACGAATTACATTTAATGGCTAGACCACAAGAAACTTTTAATAAAAAAGAGCAAGAAAAGCTTAGAGCTAAGAAGAAGAAAGAAAAACAAGAAAAAAAGGAAGCGCGCAAGGCCAATCCAAAATTATCTGGGGAAGATATTTATGTGTATGTTGATGAAAATGGACATTTGACTAATACCCCACCGGATCCTTCCAAAAAAATCATTGTGGATGTTGAAAGCATCGAAATCAATACTTCAAGAAGAACTGCTGAAGAAGAAGCTCCTGTCGATCGTAGAGGTACTATTGACTTTTTTAACGAATCAAAAGGGTTTGGATTTATCAAAGAAATTGAAACGGGCGAAAAATACTTTGTGCACATCAGTGGCTTATTAGACGATGTAAAAGAAGGAAATTTAGTGACCTATGAATTAGAAAAAGGCGCTAAAGGAATGAATGCCGTTCGCGTAAAAAAGATATAATTTATATCAAACTAAAAATAACAAATCACAGTGAAAGCTGTGATTTTTTTTATGGCCGCAATTGTTCTGCAATTTTCAAAGCACATTTTTCGCCATCTATCGCTGCCGAAATAATACCTCCCGCATAACCTGCTCCTTCCCCACAAGGATACAGTCCTTTTATTTGCACGTGTTCTAATGAAATAGGATCTCTTGGGATGCGCACCGGTGAAGAGGTTCTACTTTCAGGTGCATGGACTATGGCGTCATTGGTTAAATAACCACGCATGGCTTTACCAAATTGCATAAAACCTTCACGCATGATTTGCGTCAAAAAACCTGGAAAAACGTGTCCCATTTCTACAGAGGTTGTTCCGGGAACATAGGATGTTTTAGGAATATCCTTAGAAACTTTATGTTGCGTAAAATCGATCATGCGTTGCGCCGGTACTTTTTGGGTACTCCCAGCCAAATGCCATGCTTTTTGTTCGATACTTTTTTGAAATTCCATTCCGGCCAAAGGACCAAATTTTTCAAATGGTTTGAAATCTTCTAATTTTAATTCGACTACTATCCCAGAATTTGCTGTAGCTTGATCGCGTTTGGATGGCGACCAGCCATTAGTAACCACTTCACCAGGAACAGTAGCACAAGGCGCAATTACACCCCCTGGACACATACAAAACGAATACATCCCACGACCATTCACTTGTTTAACGATCGAATACGGTGCTGGTGGAAGATAATCACCTCTATAATCACAGGAATACTGTATCTGATCAATCAATTCTTGTGGATGCTCAGCACGAACACCTAGAGCAAATGGTTTGGCTTCAATAAGGATGTTTTTTTTATGCAATAATTCGAAAATATCACGCGCCGAATGACCGGTTGCTAAAATAACTTTCGTTGCGGAAATAAGATCGCCATTTTGCACAACAACTCCTTGCATTTCATTGTTTTTTACTACAAAATCAGTCACACGAGTATCAAACAAAACTTGTCCTCCACAAGCGATAATTTTTTCACGAATATCCTGAATGATTTGTGGCAATTTGTTGGTTCCAATATGGGGATGAGCATCCACCAAAATATCTGGAGTGGCTCCAAAACCTACTAACAATTCCAAAATTCTATCGACATCGCCTCGTTTTTTGGAACGTGTATAGAGCTTTCCATCTGAGTAGGTACCCGCTCCTCCTTCACCAAAACAATAATTAGAATCTTCATTAACGATTCCGTCACGATTAATGGCTTTTAAATCACGACGTCTACCACGAACATCTTTGCCTCGCTCCAAAACAATTGGTTTTAATCCCAATTCAATCAATTGCAACGCCGCAAATAGCCCTGCAGGACCAGCACCTACAACTATAACTTCTTGTTTATTATATACATTTGGGTAATCGGGTAATTCGATTTTTGATTCCGAATAGGTTTCACCAACCAAAAAAACATTGGCTTTGATATTAATTTTTATAGCTTTTTGTCGTGCGTCAATGGAGCGCTTGACTACAACCACTTTCTGAATTTCATTTGCACGAATCTGAAACAATTTAGCCACATGCTCTGCCAACAAACTTTCGTTTGCGGCTACTTCAGGAGCAACTTGAAATTGAAATTCGCGTGGCATAGTGTATTATTTTTTGGCTTAAATTAAAATATATTTTTGCAAAAATAGTAATTTGAGGGCTGACTTCGTAACTTTGTTTTCTTGAAACAATTAAAATGCGAAAAATAAAATTAATTTGGGATTTCAAAGGGCATTTTGCTGATAAAACAGCCGAACACCATGAAATTCATCTGAAAGAATTTTTAGACAAAGAAGAGTATAAGCTAAAAATTACTGGTTTTGAAATCATTAACGCAATGTACGCTATCGCATTTTTGGTCGTGGAAGAAAAAGATATGATTCGGTTTAGAGACACTTTAAAACCACATCGTGGCGAAGTCTATAATTAGTTTAAGCCGCTAAAACAAGCAACCGATCAAATTAATTTGCTACTTCACTGATAAACTTAATGCGCATTAATCGGAGTTCTTCAATATCGTATTCGCCATCAAATTCTTTTAAGGCATCTTTAATGTTGTCCGATTCGGAGTCCATGAAATAATCGTGAATTTCTTCTTGTTGGTCTTCGTCTAAAATTTCATCGATCCAATAGCGAATGTTCAACTTGGTTCCAGAATACACAATTTGTTCCATTTCTTTCAACAAACCGTCCATATCCAACCCTTTTGCTTTTGCAATGTCGTCTAATGCCAATTTTCGATCCACATTTTGAATGACATACAATTTTAATCCCGAATTGGCCCCTGTAGATTTCACCACCAAATCATCGGGTCTTACAATATCATTATCTTCTACATAACGCGCAATTAAGGAAACAAATTCAGCTCCATATTTTTTTGCTTTTCCTTCACCTACTCCATGGACATTGCTCAACTCATCAATAGATATTGGATATTTTAGTGCCATATCTTCTAATGAAGGATCCTGAAAAACTACAAATGGCGGAATTCCTAGTTTTTTGGCAACTTTCTTGCGCAAATCACGCAACATGGCCATCAAAGCCTCATCGGCAGTACCTGTTGATTTTGAAGCGGTTACAATGGCTTCATCTTCCTCTTCGTTATATTCATGATCTTCTGACATTAAGAACGAAGAAGGCTTTGAAATGAATGCTTCACCTTTTGGGGCTAATTTTAACACTCCATAGGTTTCAATATCTTTGGACAACAATCCGTCGACTAAAACTTGACGAATTAAAGCCATCCAATATTTTTCATCGAATTTTGCACCACTTCCAAAATAAGGTTGGGTATCTATTTTTTGCGCTTTAATTATGGCATTGATCTTACCAACTAAAGCAAAAATAACTTCTTTAGATTTGAACAATTGTTTGGTATCACGTACTACTTTTAATAACGTAACCACTTGCTCTTGTGCTTCCACTTTCGTTTTTGGATTGCGTACATTGTCATCCATATCGGCTCCATCACCATCAATATCATCAAATTCTTCACCAAAATAGTGCAACAAGAATTTACGGCGTGACATCGATGTTTCGGCATAGGCAACAACTTCTTGTAATAAAGCAAAACCTATTTCTTGTTCGGCAACCGGTTTTCCCGAAAGAAATTTCTCTAATTTCTCAATATCTTTATACGAATAATACGCCAAACAATGTCCTTCACCACCATCACGTCCGGCACGTCCGGTTTCCTGGTAATAACTTTCTAATGATTTTGGGATATCATGATGGATTACAAAACGTACATCGGGTTTATCAATCCCCATTCCAAATGCTATTGTGGCAACTACAACCTCAACATCTTCCATTAAGAACATGTCTTGGTGCTTGGCTCTGGTTTTGGCATCTAAACCAGCATGATAAGGAACGGCACTAATACCATTTACTTGCAATACTTGTGCAATTTCTTCCACTTTTTTACGGCTCAAACAGTAAATAACTCCCGATTTTCCTTTGTGCTGTTTGATGAATCGAATGATATCCGATTCGATGTTTTTGGTTTTTGTTCGTACCTCGTAATATAAATTAGGACGATTGAAGGATGCTTTGAACGTGTTAGCATCAGGCATGTCCAAGTTTTTCAAGATATCTTCTTGCACTTTTGGTGTGGCCGTCGCTGTTAAACCAATCATAGGAACATCTCCCAATTGGCGCACTATATTTCGTAAATTTCTATATTCAGGTCTAAAATCGTGTCCCCACTCTGAAATACAGTGGGCTTCATCGATGGCGACAAATGAAATTTTGACTTCATTTAAAAACTGTAAATATTCTTCTTTGGTAAGTGATTCAGGTGCCACATACAATAACTTCGTCACACCCGAAATAATGTCTTTTTTTACTTGATTGACTTCTGTTTTATTTAAAGAAGAATTCAATACATGTGCAATTCCAGTAACTGAACTTAAGCTTCGAATGGCATCCACTTGGTTCTTCATTAAAGCAATAAGCGGAGAAACCACAATAGCCGTTCCTTCCAATACCAAAGCGGGCAACTGATAACAAAGCGATTTTCCACCACCGGTGGGCATAATAACAAATGTATTGTTCCCGGTAATGATACTTTTAACTACTTGTTCCTGAAGACCTTTAAATTGGTTAAACCCAAAATATTTCTTTAATTCTTTATGTAAATCAATTTCGTGTGGATTCATTCTCTATTAATATGATTTTACCTAAATTTGCAAACATAAAGATACGATTTTCTTTTACACATACAAATTTTTTAATATTTCTATTTTGAGTACAATTGAAACCATTTTAGCTACCGCAAAAAAGACACTTTTATCGGAAAGTAAGAGCATCGAAAACCTGGTAAATTATTTGGACGAAGACTTTGCCAAGAGTGTCAACGAAATATACAACACCAAAGGCCGACTCGTAGTCTCGGGCATTGGTAAAAGCGCATTAATTGCTCAAAAAATTGTAGCTACCTTAAATTCAACCGGAACACCTTCGTTATTTTTACATGCAGCAGAAGCGGTTCATGGCGACTTAGGCATGGTACAACCTGAAGATATTATTATTTGTATTTCAAAAAGTGGCAACAGTCCGGAGATTAAAGTACTCGCCCCATTATTAAAAAGATTTGGCAACACCTTAATTGGTATGACCGCTGACAAAAATTCCTTTTTAGGAAAAGAGTCCCATTACATTCTACATGCCTATGTGGAGAGTGAAGCCTGTCCAAATAATTTAGCCCCTACTAACAGCACTACCGCTCAATTGGTTTTGGGAGATGCACTTGCCGTTTGTTTGATGGAATTGCGTCAATTCAAAAGCGAAGATTTTGCAGTATACCACCCGGGTGGTGCTTTAGGTAAAAAATTACTGCTACGCGTTAAAGATATGCTAGATACCACTCATGCGCCACATGTAACTCCAGACGCTTCTATCAAAAAAGTAATTATGGAAATTTCGGAAAAACGTTTGGGCGTCACAGCGGTTATTGAAAACGATCAAGTTATTGGAATTATCACCGATGGAGATATTCGAAGAATGCTGAACAACAGAGATACGTTCTCAGATTTGACTGCTAAAGATATCATGACAAAAAACCCTAAAC
>DALYCS010000053.1:6179-9586 GCA_031973615.1 Flavobacterium sp.
GTACTAGGATAGACGTTATTCCTAGTAATCAAAATAGTAGACCTAATCCTTTTGCTCCATAATTTAAAAATATGAATAGTATCTTGATACAAAAATTAATACAATCAGGAGTCATAACAGATTTAACTGCTAGAGATATCATGACAAAAAACCCCAAACACATTCCTTCCAGCGTATTGGTTTCGGAAGCATTAAACGTATTAGAAAACAATGCCATTACCCAGTTGGTTGTTATTGATGACCAAGAATACAAAGGCATTCTACACTTACATGACATTTTAAAAGAAGGCATCGTATAATGGCAAAAAAAAATAAGGGAGATATGTCTTTTTTAGACCATCTGGAAGAACTCCGTTGGTTACTAGTTAGAAGTTCGGCTGCGGTATTAATTTGCGCGACTGTAGCTTTCTTTTTTAGTGACTTTATTTTCAATGAAATTATTTTCGGACCCAAAGATCCGAATTTTATAACCTACCGCTTTTTTTGTGAATTATCCACGGAACTGGATTTTTCAGAATCCTTTTGCGTAACCGAATTGCCTTTCAATATTCAAAACACAGCTGTTGAAGGACAGGTTTCATTACTGATTTGGACCTGTATTACTGCCGGATTTATCATTGCTTTTCCCTATATGCTTTGGTTGTTGTGGAAATTCATCAGCCCAGCGCTTTATGAAAAAGAACGAAAATACGCCAAAGCCTTTGTATCAGTTGCCTCTCTGTTGTTTTTCTTAGGCGTTTTATTTGGCTATTTTATCATCATACCAATGTCGGTAAATTTCTTTGCTACTTTTACTGTAAGTCCTGAAATCAAAAACGACATTAACATTCAGTCTTATATCAGCATGATCAAAACGTCGGTTATTGCTTCTGGGTTGATTTTCGAGATGCCAATCATTATTTATTTCTTATCCAAAGTTGGCTTAGTAACCCCCGAATTTTTAAGAAAATACCGAAAATATGCCATCGTATTGATCTTAATCCTTGCTGCAATTGTTACCCCTCCCGATGTGGTGAGCCAAATCATTGTATCGATTCCATTATTGATCCTCTACGAAGTTAGTATTTTTATTAGTGCTGCGGTACTTAAAAACAAAGAAAAAGAAAAATTAAACGCATAATCCTATGGCAGATTTAGTAAAAGAATTCAACGATTACCGTTCGAAAATGAACGAAAAATTATTGGCCGACAACAATAAAGTCATCAAACGCATTTTCAATGTAGACACAAACGCCTATATGGAAGGCGCTTTAGATGTAAAAACCAAAGAACTTTTAGGATTAGTAGCTTCGGCAGTATTGCGCTGTGACGATTGCATCAAATACCATTTAGAAACCGCGTATAAAAATAACGTCAACAAAGAAGAAATGATGGAAGCTATGGGTATTGCAACTTTAGTAGGCGGCACGATAGTGATTCCGCATTTACGAAGAGCTTATGAGTTTTGGGAAGCACTAGAAAATGAACCTGTATAACAATATGTCAATGAGACAATATATCAATGAGACCATTCCTACATTGATATATAAAAGTTAAACTAATTCAAATAAAATTTAAACATCGAATTAAATTAATATTTTTACAAAATAATACAGTATTGACATATTGTATAATTGTCTAATTGACACATTACCAAAATGAAATTAAGAGCAGAAAATTTAGTTAAAACCTATAAAAAAAGAAGTGTAGTAAAAGGTATTTCTGTGGAAGTAAATCAAGGAGAAATTGTAGGTTTATTAGGGCCTAATGGAGCCGGAAAAACCACTTCGTTCTACATGATTGTAGGTTTAGTAAAACCAAATAGCGGCAATATTTATCTTGACGATATGGATATTACCAATTTCCCAATGTACAAAAGAGCACAAAATGGAATTGGTTATTTGGCGCAAGAAGCCTCTGTTTTTAGAAAACTAAGTATTGAAGATAATATTTTAAGTGTATTGCAGTTGACAAATCTGTCCAAGGAGGCACAAGAAGCTAAAATGGAAGAATTAATTGCCGAATTTTCTTTGGAACATATTCGCACCAATCGAGGCGATTTACTTTCAGGAGGAGAACGCCGTCGTACTGAAATTGCACGTGCACTAGCTACAGATCCAAAATTTATTTTACTAGACGAACCCTTTGCTGGAGTAGATCCGGTTGCGGTTGAAGATATACAACGGATTGTAGCCCAATTAAAAAACAAAAACATCGGAATATTAATTACCGATCACAACGTTCAAGAAACTCTTGCTATTACCGACAAAACCTACTTGATGTTTGAAGGTGGTATTCTAAAAGCGGGTAAACCAGAAGAATTAGTGGAAGATGAAATGGTACGACGTGTTTATTTAGGACAAAATTTTGAGTTGCGCAAAACGAAAATTAATTTCAACGCACCTAAAGCTGATGCAGCACAATAACCATGAACAAACCCAATAAAGAAACTTTAGAAAAATGGCATAAAGATCCCAATAATTGGAAATGGGGCAGCTTTTATTTCAATAAAGAAGATCATCGCTTGTTTCCACCCAAAAGAATTGCTTGGATGGGCTGGACCATAAACTTTGCCAATTGGAAATCGATACTTGCTTTTTTACTCTTATTCGGAAGCATTTTACTGCTGTTGTGGATCAAAAAACCACAATAAACTAGTGGTATATTCCGAGTTCGAATAATTCGCTTTTATCGCCTTTAAAAATATTGAGATCCACATTACCGTCAATTCCCGCAATTTGCGCTTTTTCTGTAAATTGCCAAAACTCCCAATCCGATTCTAAAGTGTTGCGCCAGAAATTATAATTGGCAATCCAAAGTGGATAATCGGAAAACTCCTTTCGTAAAAAATCAGTATAATAACGTTCCCCAGAATAAATAATGGGTTTTACTTTATAATGCGCTTCTACAACTTCCAACCAACGCCTTAAACCAATTTTTAATCGCGCAATGGATTGTGATTTGGGTAATCTTTCGATATCCAAAACGGGAGGCAAATCGCCTTTTTGCAAACGAACTTGTTGGATAAAATTTTGAGCTTGATCTAGAGAATTTTCGTTGGGTCGGTAATAATGATAGGCCCCACAAATCAATTGCCGTGCTTTGGCTCCTTTCCAATTTTTATGAAAACGAGCATCTTTTTTATTGGAGCCTGCAGTAGCGCGAACAAACACAAAAGATAATTCAAAAGCCTCATCAATATGATAGGTTTGCTCCCAATCGATATTTCCTTGGTATTCTGATACATCAAAACCTATTGCATTTTGATCGTGTTTGTGCAAAACTTCATAAATACGAATATCTGTTAATTTGCGTTCATCAACAGCTATTTCATTAGGATATTTGTCGGTTTTAAATCCGAGATAATACAAAAAACCTTCTCGAAATCGATATACTCCAATTATACTAATAGCAATTAAAAGAAAAGT
>DALYCS010000054.1:0-9539 GCA_031973615.1 Flavobacterium sp.
AAAGCACCCTAATGGGTGCTTTTTTATTTAGAACAAGTCGAGTGTTTTTTCTAATGCCATACCTCTCGAACCTTTTATCAATAGCAGACTGTTCTCGGGTAGTTTTGTTTGTAGTGCTTCGGCAAAAGCTGCATACGTCTCAAAAAAATGCAGGTGTGGTTTGGTGATGCGTTGTGCGTAAAAGTCTTTGCCTACAAAATAAACGGTAATCTCGGTTTTGTTTTCCAATTGGGCCACTATTTTGGCGTGTTCGGAAGGGCTTTCCGTACCCAATTCAAACATGTCACCTAAAACAGCTATTTTAGGGGTGGGTTGGAGTTGAATGAAATTAGCAATCGCAGCTTGCATACTACTTGGATTGGCATTATAAGCGTCTAATATTATCTCGTTGCCATTCTTTTGCATCAGTTGCGAACGATTGTTTTCGGGGATGTAATTTTCTAAGGCCGTTTTTATGTCGGCATCGTCTACTTTAAAGAAATGCCCAATAGTAATAGCAGCATTGATATTGTGAGCATTGTAAATGCCAATGAGGTGTGAATGTATGGATAACCCATTATAATTTACGCAAACCATTGGGTTGGCCACCACATTTTCTATATAAACAGCGCAGTTTTTATCCGTAGTTGAAAATGTATAGCGTTGCGCCGAGCGCGTTTTTTGATCCTGTAAGTCGTCATCTTGATTCACAAAAATTGTTTTTTTGTGTCCCGTAAGATAGTCATACATTTCGCTTTTCCCTTTGATCACGCCTTCAACGCCTCCAAAACCTTCGAGGTGTGCTTTCCCAAAATTAGTGATATAGCCATAATCGGGTTGCGCAATAGCGCACAAAAAGGCAATTTCTTTTTGATGATTGGCACCCATTTCTACAATGCCTATTTCGGTTTCTTTCGTAAAACGCAATAGGGTTAAAGGTACGCCAATATGATTGTTTAGATTGCCAATAGTGGCAAGGGTATTGTATTTTTTAGCTAGAACCGCATGAATCAATTCTTTCGTAGTTGTTTTTCCGTTACTTCCCGTTAAGGCAATAATGGGTAGTCCCAAATAGTTTCTATGGAATTTAGCCAGTTCTTGAAGTGTGATTAATGTGTTCTCAACTAAGAGAGTACGATCGTCAATATAATAATCGGGATTATCAATCACGACATATTTTGCACCTTTTGTTAGGGCTTCTTTAGCAAATGTGTTGGCATCAAAATGATCGCCTTTTAGGGCTACAAATAAACTACCATCTTCTATTTTTCGAGTATCAGTGGCTACGCCCGTACAACTAAGGAAAAGCGAATGAAGGGTATCTAGTGTCATGAAATACGTTTTATCTGCAACGAAGATAAAAAAAAGCCCTTTTAAACAAAAGGGCTTTTTATAGTAATTTGGAAATATTATTGTTTTGGGTTTCCTCTCGGAGTCTTTCTGTCGGTCTTAGGGCCTACTTTAGACATCGCACAACGGAATCCAATATAATCAGTTGCCATATCTTGCGGGAAGTATCTTCTTGAAGCTGGATCTAACCAGTATGCTCTATCTCTCCAAGAACCTCCTTTGTAAACTCTTACGTCATCATTTACAAGAGTGGTTCTCTTGTCTGATTTATCGTATTGTTTCAATAATTTTTTTGAATTATCTGTAGAGTCTACTACGGTAGAAATCTTATGTTTAGGGGCATCATACATTTTGTATTTTTCAGATGCTCCTTCAGCATTTTCTTCGTCAGTAGCACCAAATTTAAAGAAACGTGTCGATTGACGGTCACCATCTCTATAATTTCTGTTGTCTGAAGTTGAAAACTGTGTTCTTAAATAGGTTTCGTTTTCATCAACAGGAACTTGTGCAATTTGACCTGGAAAGTTTCTGGCAATAATTTTACCATTACTTAAGGTGTCATACTTGATATTATCCGAAGTTACTAATTCAGCATTACCTTCAGCATCTATTTTGTTTTTAGTATAAACGTTACCTCTAAAGTAGTTGAAGTCATTTGCTTCATCATCTACCATTGGACGGTAAACGTCTTGTACCCATTCGGCAACATTTCCTGCCATATCATACAATCCAAAGTCATTTGGTGCATAACGTTTTACTTCGTTGGTAATATCAGCACCGTCATCAGACCATCCTGCAATTCCTCCGTAATCTCCTTTAGATTGTTTAAAGTTGGCCAACTGGTCTCCTTTGTTTGTTCTTTTAGAAGAACGGGTATATTGTCCATTCCAAGGATATTTCTTTTGTCCTTTGTAAATGTTGTATTCTCTATTACCAACAAGTGCAACTGCAGCATATTCCCATTCCGCTTCGGTTGGAAGGCGGTATTCTGGTAAAATTAATCCAGAACTTCTTTGAGCATATACATTTTTAGCATCATCAGCAACTTGTTTTTTTCCATTTACACCTCTTTTCAAAACAACATCAGCATTTCCGCCTAATGATTTAGAAGGAGAATTAATGTATGCTTCTGTGTCAAATGAAGATTCACCTTTAACATCAGTACCTAAACTAACTTTGTTGTCTTTTTTAAGATATCCTGAACGTTCTAAGATGTTTTCGTTTACACGGTTGGTTCTCCATTTACAAAATTCTGTAGCCTGAATCCAATTTACACCTACCACTGGATAATTTGCATATGCCGGGTGTCTTAGGTAGTTATTGGTCATGGTTTCATTATAACCCAAACGATTTCTCCAAACAAGTGTGTCTGGAATGGCTCCGTTGTAAATGTTTTTATAATTTTCTTCAGTGGGAGGAAAAACCGCTTTTACCCAATATAAATATTCGGCATAGGATTTATTTGTAACCTCTGTTTCATCCATGTAAAAAGATTGCACGTGTTGTTGGTTTGGGGTATTATTCCAATCGTGCATTACATCGTCTTGAACTTTACCCATAGTGAACGTTCCACCTTCAATTGGAATCATTCCTGGGGGTGTTTCTTGCTTCTTAAACTTGTCGTTAAACTGGAAACCGCCTTTTTTGTCGTTAATTTTCCAACCCGTAGCAGAGGATCCGCCTTTAGAGCTTCCTTTCTTGCTGCAGCCAGTAAAACCAATTGTTAGCGCTAATACGACTAACAATTTTAAAGCCATAGTTTTCTTAATTTTCATACTTTAGTAGGTAATAAATTTAGTGTCGCAAGATAATAATTATGTATTAATATGCAACATGTTTTTTAAAAATTGTAAAAAAAAAATATTTTACATGAATTCATACATTCATAACGATGCCATTCAAATTTTATTGTGATTCATTAGCATTCCATAAAATATTTTTCTCTCTTTGTACTATATTTACAAAACCTACGTTTTTAAATCAATGAAAAAGTTATTTTTAAACCTATTATTATTAATCTCTTCGGTCCTTTTTTCACAGAAAAGTGAAACTATCACTTTGCAATGGGCTAAAGATCTAAACTATTCGTATGATAATTATTCGTTTAAAGTTCCGCAATTTCAATCGGATTATTTTGAGTGGGACCCAACTTTGAAAAAAATTACTTTTTCTAAAGTAATTCCACTCGATCACCCCAATTTTTCCATTACACTATCTGCCGTAAATTACCAATCTATCGCAGCAACAGAATTGTATGATATTGATCCAAAATCAATTCCTACTTCGGTTCAGTTTTCATACGAAATTGTAAATGCTCGAGAGGCTTATAAAGGCTATTTTAGATTTTCACCTATAATTAAAGAAGCCGGAACATATAAAAAAGTGGTTTCGTTTACTTACACCATTAACAATATTACATCGACAACTAGAGAAGTTGCAGCACCACAAGTACTTTCCAATTCGGTATTGGCATCTGGCAAATGGCACCGTTTTTATGTTGAAAAATCGGGTATCTATAAAATCTCAAAGACATTTCTTCAAAGTTTGGGAATGGATGTTACCGTAGATCCTAGAACTCTTAAAATTTATGGCAATGGTGGGCGCATGTTGCCCTTGTTGAATGCAACTTCATATCCTCAAGATTTAGAAGAAAACGCCATACAATTTATTGGTGAAAATGACGGTGTTTTTGATGCTTCAGATTATATCTTGTTTTATGCGGAAGGCATCGATACATGGAATGTCGAAAGTTTAACAAGCGTGAATCTTTTTGCAGACAAATCCTATTATTATGTTACGGCTTCTGCCGGTGCAGGGAAACGAATGGCTTCTGCTGTTGAGCCTTCGGCTGCTCCAACGCTTACTTTTGCCCAATTTGATGATCGTATATACTACGAAAAAGATTTGATTAACGCAGGGAAAGTAGGAAGACGCTGGTTTGGTGAGCAATTTAATATAGACAATACCCAAACGTTTTCATTTACGGTTCCCAACATTGATCTAACGGTTCCTGTTGAAGTTAAAATCAACACAGCCTCCAAGTCTTATGGTAATTCTTCCTTCAATTTTAAAGCAAACGGTCAAGATATTGGTTCGGTAACTTTTCCTCAAATTGTTCCCAATGGGGGTATCGAGGGGTTTGAATCGGCATTGAATACTACATTTACAGCATCAAGTCCTTCGCTTTCTTTTTTGATCACATATGCAAATGGTGGAGTGCCCAATTCGAATGGTTATTTGGATTTTATCCGCTTGAAGGCCAAGCGAAATTTAACAGGTTATGGCAAACAATTTCAATTTTCTAATGATGCCGCCGAAACTAACATCGGGGTAGGGCAGTATTCCATAACCAATGCTGCCGGAATTTCTCAAGTGTGGGATGTTACCGATTTGTATAATGTTACAAGTTATACCAATACTACTGGCGCTTCCTTTTCATTTAAGGTGAATTTGGGAACGGCAAAAAAATATGTTGCATTGGATATAGCAGATGTCTATTTGCCCATGAAGGAATCTAATGCGCGTGTTGAAAACCAAAACATCAAGGGAACAATTTTTAAAGATGCCAATGGTGTTTTTCAAGATATTGATTATTTGATCATCACTCCTCAATTTCTACTCAACCAAGCAGAAACATTGGCTAGTTTTCATAGAAATAAGTCGGGAATGAGCGTGCGTGTGGTTACTTTAGAAAAAATTTACCACGAGTTTGCTTCTGGAAAACAAGATATTGCGGCCATTCGCAATTGCATAAAATATGTGTATTGGAATGCTTCTGCACCCGATAAACGAGTAAAATATGTGAATTTATTTGGGGATGCGTCTTATGATTACAAAGATCGAATCGTCAATAATACCAATATCGTACCTGTTTTTCACGGATTCAATCCGGCTGCAAATGAAACGAATAATGCTTCTAATTTTTCATTGTATTCTTCTTTTATGTCGGATGATTTTTTTGGATTGATGGATGATGCAGAGGGGACCATGACCAATAGTTTTGATGGTATTGATATCGCTGTGGGCAGGATGCTCGTTTCTACTACAACACAAGCGTCTGAAATGGTTCAAAAAGTCATAGACTACCACGATGAGAAATCTTATGGAAGATGGCGCAATAATTTTGTAATTTATTCAGATGATGCGGATAATAGCACCGATGCTACCTTGCAAGTTGGCTTGAATGAGTTAGCTGATGAATTAACCACTCAAAAACCTTTTGTAAACGTTAAAAAAATCCATACCGATGCCTATGTACAAGAAGTTGCTGCTGGTGGAGAACGCTATCCCGAAGCCAAAAAAGATTTTTTGGATGCGTTGCAATTGGGCGCCTTAGTGTTTAATTATTTTGGTCATGGAAATGAAGAATTTTTGGCTCGCGAACGCTTGTTTGAAAAATTAGAAGCTCAAAATTTAACCAATAAGTACCGTTACCCTTTGTTTGTAACCATTACCTGCGAGTTTACCCGTTTTGATGATCCCAACCGATCTACGGGTGGTGAATTCATGTATTGGAATAAAGCAGGTGGTGCTATCGGTTTAATTGCAACTACGAGACAAATTGGGGTTTCTACCGGTTTTACCATGAATGATTTATTGACAGAAGATTTATATGCTTATGGTTCGACCAATTATCCTACCATTGCTGAAGCCTTGCGTTTGACAAAAATCGGGACTGGATCCGACAATAGAAGAGTTGTTTTTTATATAGGGGATCCGGCCCTGAAATTAGCCATTCCCAAATCTAAAATTGTACTGACCAAAGTAAATGATGTGCCGGTGAACCAGCCATTGCCGGTGTTGCAAGCATTGAGTACTGTAAAAATAACAGGGGAGGTGCGAAACGAAAACGACCAATTAGTTTCCAATTATTCAGGAGATTTAGCGGTTCAATTTTTTGACAAGCCGATCAACAGAAGCACTATAGGAAATGATGGAATAACTGATGCTAACGGATTAATTATAATGGATTTTGTGACCTTGGGAGAAACGATTTTTAGAGGCAACGCAACCGTAGTGAACGGACAATTTGAATTTAGTTTTGTAGTACCTCAAGACATTCGAATTCCTGTTGGTGCAGGAAAAATTAGTTTTTATGCAAAAAAAGAAGGTACAACATTAGAAGATCAAACCGGAGTAGATCTGTCGGTTCAAGTAGGTGGTGTAAATAGCAGTGCCCCCGTTGATACAACACCGCCAACACTTCGATTGCACATGAATGATGAATCCTTTATTTCTGGAGGAATTACAAATTGTTCTCCAGTTTTGTTGGCTTTTTTGACTGATGCTAATGGTATCAATACGGCCAGTGGAATTGGTCATGATTTAGTGGCAATTTTAGATGGTAATGAATCCAGTCCGTATATATTGAATGAATATTATGAAACCGAAAATAATGATTTTACAAATGGTAGTATTCGTTTTCCATTCAGAGACCTTACACCGGGACTTCATACGTTACTTGTCAAAGCTTGGGATGTGTATAATAATCTAATCACTGCTGAAATTCAATTCAATGCCGTTTGTTCAGATGATGGTTTGCGTATTGAAAAAGTGTTGAATTATCCCAATCCGTTTGTGAGTTATACGGAGTTTTGGTTCAACCACAACATGCCTTTTGAGCCTTTAGAAGTACAGGTACAAATACTAACCGTATCGGGGAAATTGGTCAAAACCATTCAGCAACAAGTGCTTACGGATGGCTTTTTGAGTCGATCTGTAATTTGGGATGGAAAAGACGACTTTGGGGATAAAATTGGAAAAGGGGTTTATGTCTATAAATTAACCGTCAAATCGGTTGCTACTGGGAAATCAGTGGATAAATATGAGAAACTTGTAATCCTATAATAAAATGTTATATTTGTGAAATTAATATCTTTGTAAAAATGAAAAAAATTGCTTTTATAGTATCATTTTTGGTAATGGGCCAATTGATGAAAGCGCAAGAAGATAATAGCCGAGTGATCACTACGGGAGTTCCCTTTTTACTCATTGCTGCTGATGCGCGTTCTGCCGGTTTAGCCGATATGGGAGTCGCTACTTCCGCCGATGCTTTTTCGCAACAATACAACCCAGCAAAGTATGCTTTTTCCTTGCAAAAACAAGGTTTTTCTGTAAGTTACACACCTTATTTGACCAGTATTGCAAACGATATTGCCTTGGGACAATTGTCTTATTACAATAAAATTAACGATCAAAGTGCATTTGCAGGATCGTTACGTTATTTTGGATTAGGAGATATTTTGTTGACAGATGCAATAGGAACACCTTTAACTACAGTAAATCCTAATGAGTTAGCATTAGATGGTTCGTATTCTTTAAAATTGAGCGAACGCTTTGCCATGTCGGTAGGCGGTAGATACATTCGATCCAGTTTGAAAATCGCCGATGCCAATAACGATGCTACTGCAGCTTCAACTTTTGCTGTAGATGTGGCAGGTTATTATCAATCGGAAGAAATCGCATACGATGATTTTAACGGTCGATGGAGAGCAGGCTTTAACTTTCAGAATATGGGTCCAAAAATAAACTATGATAACCAAAATTCAACTGATGAAAGTTCAAATTTTTTACCCGCCAACATGCGTTTAGGAATGGGGTTTGATTTTGTTTTTGACGAATATAACAAAGTTGGCGTTACGGCTGAAGTAACAAAATTAATGGTGCCAACTCCGCCAAGTCGAATAAAAGCAATTGATTTAAATGGAAATGGAGATTTTACAGATGAAGGTGATATTTCACAATCAGATGCAAATACGGCAAACAGTTTAGCTAATTCTGATTATAGAAAAATAGGGTGGTCGCAAGGAATTGCTAAATCGTTTAATGATGCACCTGATGGTTTTTCTGAAGAATTGAGAGAATGTACATGGGCGTTAGGTGCCGAATATTCCTATCAAGATTCATTTGCACTTCGTTTAGGCTATTTTAACGAACACGAATTAAAAGGTGCTCGAAAATTCTTTTCAATGGGGGCTGGATTCAAATATAATGTAGTTAAAATTGATGTTTCTTATTTATTCTCGGCTTCAAAGGTTAGAAATCCACTAGAAAATACTTTACGTTTTTCATTGACCTTTAATTTTGGTGATGAATATGAAGAACTTTAATTTGAAATAAAAAATAATAACGATCCAAATTCCATAAGAATTTGGATTTTTTTTCCATACGTATGAAGCAAATTATCATCCAATCGATCCTTTCAGTACTTTCTAAAGAAGACTTGTCTTTGCAAGAAAAAAAATTGATGCAACAAGCCTTTGAGGCCAGAAGTAACGCTTATGCGCCGTATTCAAAATTTGCGGTGGGAGTAGCGATTTTACTCGATAATGGAGTTGTTGTGCTAGGGTCAAATCAAGAAAATGCGGCTTACCCATCGGGCTTGTGTGCTGAACGGGTTGCTATTTATTATGCGGGGGCAAATTATCCAACAGCAAAAATGGTAAAAATGTTTATTACGGCATCTCCTCAAGATCGAAATTTACAAGAGCCTATTCCGCCTTGTGGTAGTTGTCGTCAAGCGATTGCAGAATATGAAATCAAGCAGGATTTTCCTATTGAAATATTTTTTATGGGTGCTGAAGGGCCCATTTATAAATCGGATTCTTTGAAAAATATTTTACCCTTGGTTTTTGACAAGAATCATCTATAACGATTTCGTGAATTTTTTTATCGATTTAATACAAAAAAATCCTAAAATCATAGAATTTAATTTTTTCAGTACGATTCTATGTAGTATTTTTGCTTTTCGTAAAATTGTTAGTGTATAGCAATTGACAACCAATAGAAATAAAAAACAAACACCCATGAAGCCAATAACCAAAGAAGTTTACCTTAAGTGGTATGAAGACATGCAGTTTTGGAGAAAATTCGAAGACAAATTAGCTGCTGTTTATATCCAACAAAAAGTTAGAGGATTTTTGCACTTATACAACGGACAAGAAGCAGTACTTGCTGGAGCCATTCATGCGATGGATTTGTCGAAAGATAAAATGATTACAGCTTACAGAAATCACGTGCAACCTATTGCGATGGGAGTAGATCCTAAAAAAGTAATGGCTGAATTGTATGGAAAAGTAACCGGTACTTCTAAAGGTATGGGTGGTTCGATGCATATTTTTTCTAAAGAGCATGGTTTTTATGGTGGACACGGAATTGTAGGTGCTCAAATTCCTGTAGGAGCTGGTATAGCTTTTGCCGATAAATATTTT
>DALYCS010000055.1:0-221 GCA_031973615.1 Flavobacterium sp.
AGTTCCGGCTGGCCCCATATTTTTTTGAGCGCCAGCATAGATCAAATCAAATTGTGAAAAATCGATAACGCGTGAAAAAATATCCGAACTCATATCACAAACTAATGGTGTATTGGTTTTTGGGAATGACTTCATTTGGGTACCAAAAATAGTATTGTTGCTAGTGCAGTGAAAATAGGAAGCATCGGCAGGAATAGTATAGTCTTTTGGAATGTGATTGT
>DALYCS010000055.1:379-1808 GCA_031973615.1 Flavobacterium sp.
AAAATCTAAAATGGCCTGCGCCGATTGTTGAAAAACTTCTTGGGGAAGAATACAAGGACCTGCGCTGTAGTTGTGTTTTTTCATGGTATGGGTTGTAGTTAGGTATGTGTTTTTAAAAAAGCAAATTTCGGAAATAGCAATTAAAAATCGCGTTATAATTTCATAATAATTCGACCATGTTATTAACGAAAACGTTATATATTTTAGTAAAAAATTACAATTTCGTAATTATATATTTGATAAAAAGTGTAAGGTATCAACATTATCGGCATAATCCCAAAGTTTTGGTTGTTGGGTTTGCCCAAAGGGTATGCTGTTTTCTATCAGATTATTGGAAACAATACATTGGATTTGATCGGCCTCTTTATGTAATTGTGTGGTAACGGCTTCGATATCATTATAATACTCATAAAACACCGAGGAAATAGGAGAAGAATAACTGCTATCTTCTTTAATGGTTAAAAACTCATTATCCAATAATTGAAAATTACTCATTAAAAAAACAGCTTTATTGTAATCGTAATTGTTGGCATATTTTTCATACTGAATCACATCACGGTATTCGTAGATGGCTTTGAAGAAAGCATCAAAATGGTATCCTTTTGGCACAAAAAGTTTAGACACATTACGACAACCCAATCCAAAATAACGAAAAATATCTTCACCTAATCCCACTAAGTCTTCATGCGTTTCATTTCCGTTGAGAACCGCCACTGAATTTCTGTTTTTACGAATAATACTCGGAGTATCTTTAAAATAATATTCGAAATATCGCGAAGTATTGTTGCTTCCTGTAGCAATCACTGCATCAAAGCCTTCTAATTTACCTTCAACAAATGTTATTTTTTCGTTAAGCTGGGGTTGCAACGCAATGAGGTATTTGGTTAAAAATCGGATGATATGTTGATCATTAGAAGAGGTTTTAATGATTGCATCATGACCCGAAATCAATACCGAAAGAAAATCATGAAATCCGACTAAGGGAATGTTCCCGGCTAATATTAATCCAACTTTTTTGGGACTTGTATTGGAAAAATCATACTTAGAAAGCCACTGATTTAGGTTGGTTTCGGTTAATGCAGCAGCCCAAGATTGTAGACTAAAATAGACTTGTTCGGGTGTAAACCAACCGTTGTGCGATTGCGACAATTCAATTAATGCAATGAAATCATCATAGTAGGTATCGTTTTGTAACACCGTTACATCTTTTGTGTTTTTGGCTAACGAAAATTGGCGTAAAAAATTTCCCAATTCAACAAAACTCGATTTAATTTCATTTTGTAACATTTGTAACTTGTATATATGTGGTTTACATTGTAATTTTGCACAAAAATAATCATTTAGTTAGACTAATAAGTAGAATTTAATAAAACTTCTGACTTCAATGTTCTAACCTCAAATTTTGAAGATATGGCAATTATTATAACGG
>DALYCS010000055.1:1818-9529 GCA_031973615.1 Flavobacterium sp.
GAGTGTCCCAATACTGCAATTTATGAAGGAGCTGACGATTGGCGCTACAAAGACGGCACCAAATTGAAAGGTAAAATTGTATTACCCGATGGTTCTGAAGTAGATGCTGATGCGGCACAAACGCCAATTTCTGATGATATTTATTATATTGTTCCGGGTAAGTGTACCGAATGCAAAGGATTTCACGAAGAACCACAATGTGCAGCGGTATGTCCAGTAGATTGTTGTGTGCCCGATGATAATCATGTGGAAAGCGAAGAAACCTTGTTGAACAGACAGTCGTTTTTACATAATGAATAAACCAAGTCCCGATACCAATCGGGATTTTTTTGTCTTTTTTGATTTTCGTATGATTTTCAATTAATAGCATTATATTTGCACACTTTTAAAATTACATTCAGAATGAAACGCTTTGCGTTGCATATCACTTAAAAAAAAATATCAAATAGATATGAAAGCAGGAATTGTAGGATTACCAAATGTTGGAAAATCAACCTTATTTAATTGTTTATCAAACGCTAAAGCGCAAAGTGCTAACTTTCCGTTTTGTACCATTGAACCTAATATTGGGGTGGTTAATGTTCCCGACCCACGTATTACTCGTTTAGAGGAATTGGTTAAACCAGAGCGTGTGCAAATGGCAACTGTCGATATCGTAGATATTGCTGGATTGGTAAAAGGTGCTAGTAAAGGTGAAGGTTTGGGAAATCAATTCTTGGGAAACATTAGAGAGTGTAATGCAATTATTCATGTATTGCGTTGTTTTGATAATGATAATATTGTGCACGTGGATGGCAACGTAAATCCTATTCGCGATAAAGAAACGATCGATATCGAATTGCAATTAAAAGATTTAGAAACCGTTGAAAAACGTTTGGAAAAAACCAACCGTGCGGCAAAAACAGGTAATAAAGAAGCTCAGGCTGAAAAAGCATTGTTGGATCGAATCCGTGAAACCTTATTGGCTGGAAAATCGGCACGTACGGTCATTCCTCAAAATCAAGATGAGGTGGAAATGATGGAAGAATTCCAGTTAATTACTACAAAACCGGTTTTATATGTATGTAACGTAGATGAAGCTTCGGCTGTGAACGGAAACAAATATGTAGATCAAGTTCGCGAATTGGTTCAAGATGAACAAGCAGAGGTAATCATTTTATCAGTAGGAGCCGAAGCCGATATTACGGAATTAGAGAGCTATGAAGAACGTCAAGTGTTCTTAGAAGATATGGGATTGTCCGAACCAGGTTCGGCGGTGTTGATTCGTGCCGCTTACAAATTATTAAAATTACAAACCTATTTTACTGCTGGTGTTAAAGAAGTTCGCGCTTGGACTATTAACATTGGCGATACAGCTCCCAAAGCAGCCGGCGTAATCCATACGGATTTTGAAAAAGGATTCATTCGTGCCGAAGTGATTGCTTTCGAAGATTTCTCTAATTTTGGTTCGGAAGCAAAAGTCAAAGAAGCTGGAAAATTACGCGTGGAAGGTAAAGAATACATTGTCAAAGATGGCGATGTAATGCATTTCCGTTTTAACGTGTAATTACTACTTTGCCTTCTTTTTAGGCTTATAAATACTCATGCTTTGATCATAAATAGGGCTTTCTGCGTCAAGGAAGTCCAATACACTATGAAAAACATGGTGTTGTGATAATATTCCGTTGTTTTTGAGTAAATCATCATCTTTGGATACCCAAACAATAAATGGAATATCTAATTGTTCTTTAGGCGCAATACTAACCGGTAATCCATGCATGTATAAGTTTTTTTCACCCAAGGATTCACCGTGATCCGAAAGGTAAAGCATAGTGGAATGGTATTCGGGCAATTGTTTTAAATCGCCAATCAAGGTAGCGAGAATGTAATCAGTATATAATATGGTGTTATCATATGCGTTGATCAATTCGTTTTGTGTACAATTTCCCAATTCTACACTGGTGCAAACCGGTAAAAATTTATTGAATTTTGGGGGGTATTTTTTAAAGTAGGTAGGTCCGTGACTCGTGCTGGTATGTAACACAACTAAAATTTTATTCTTTTTACTCGCTAAAATTTGTTCTTTTAAACCTTTAAGTAAAATTTCATCATAATTATAAGAGTCATCGGTCACTAATTTTTTAAGGGCTTTTCGGTCTTGAAAATTCGTTATTTTCACAGTAGGTTCGCCCCAATTGGTGGTTCTCCAGATCACATCAATGTCTTTATTTTTAAATAAGTAATTGGGTAATACTTCAAATAATTTTCCGGTGTTTTTGTATTCTAAGATACACTTTACGCCAGCCGTAGTATAAGTGGCACAGGATTCTGCTTTAAAACTGGTTACATTTTCTATTTTAGACAATAGTGGGTTCGTTTCTTTTGCATAACCATACAACGAAAAATTCTGACTTCTTGCAGATTCTCCAATAACCAAAACAAAAATAGCTTTTTCTTGGTTGGTTACTTTTGAATTGGGCAAAGGTATTTGTTTTTGATTTTTTAGACTTTTATGGTAATAAAATCGTGACGTATTGACTACATAAGACCATGGCATTACGAGCGCACCTAAAGTTTTAGAATTTTTATCAATCCAAAGCCAATTGGATGAATTTGCAAACGCTAAGGAAAGTACGAAAAGCAACGTAAGTCCGATAGTAATCATAAATTTTTTGAATTTTACTTCAGGAATGGGTGTTTTTAGCAATAAAACACTCGGAGCAATGCCTAGAAAAACCAGGTAGATTATCATTTTGATGGAAAAAAAACTGCTGGATTCTTCAAAATTAGTATTCAGGATATTGCCAATCATGGTTTTGTCGATAATGACACCATATGTGTTGATGAAGTACAACGAAAGGGCATTAATGTTAAAGAATAGTACGAGTAACACTTTTCCAAACTTCCTCATTAAATGCAAACCTATATAAAAAATAAGCGCATTCAAAACGAGAAGTAAAATGGTAATACTGCTTAAAAGTACAATTCCGTTTACACTTGATAATTCTGTATTTTCATAAACAAATTTATAAAACGGGAAATGATATAATACAAGATTTACAAGGCTAATGTATAGTGCCAAGTAATTTAGTTTATTAATTTTTTTTAACATAAGATCGCAAGATTATTGACGAAGTAAAAAGTAAAGCAATTATGGAGATATAGTATATTAATAAATTTTCTTCCAGTATTTTAAAAACAATAAGTACTATCCAAATAAACAACATCAGCAGGTGTATGATATGGTATTTTGCATGTCCGATAGCGCGAAGCCAATTTACGCTATTACTTATTTTAATACCAACAATACCAATGCAAAAACCAATAATGCAGCCAATTACAACATCTAAGGGGTAATGGGCTCCAACGCCAATTCGTGAACTTGCAATCAATAAGCCAAACGCAACTATGCCAATAGACCAAAGTATTTTAAGCTTGTTTTTTTGCGGCATTAAAGCATATAATAAAACGGTAATAAAAACAAAAGTTGCAATGGAGTGACCTGAAGGTGTAGAATTTTTACCAGATAAGGTCTGTCCGATAATTACAAAGCAATCATGGTCAAGAACAGCTGCAGGTCTAGGTACGCCAAATAACTTTTTTAGCAAGGCACAGATTCCTAGTGAAATTAGAGAAGAAGTAATAATGGCTTCCCATAATCTTGGAGCATGGAGAATGAAAATTGTCAATAAAGGAAACGCAATTAATGCATCGCCCAATTGTGTTAGATTGGTTTCTAGAATTTTATAATGTGAAAGGTGTTGGTTTAAATAAATAAAGAGATTTTTTTGGATACCCACGTAATATTGAATGTTCTGATGATCATGATCCATAATAACAAAAAAACAAAACAACAAAAACAATACTATAAAAGGAGCTGCAAGGTACCAAAATTTGATTTTGCTAAAATTAGTAATTACGTTGTCATTTAGCGAGTTCTTATAGCGCATGCAAATAAAAGTGATAAAGAATTGCCGATTCTCAATACAGAAAATGGAATTAAAAATTAATATTTTTTTGTTTGTTTTGGCGTTATAAATTAAAAATAAACGCAAACAAATATACTAAATATTGTATTCTTAGCGTAATTCTTTTCTTTTTTCTCAACATGGGTTTTACTTAGGCTTTCGTTTCAATTATGTTTGATAAATATGTCAATAAGTTATCTTTGGTCTGCTTAAAATATTGATTGAATTCCTCTATATTAGCACAAAATCCAAATTCTGTCTATGTTAGAACAAAATCAATATACCGAAGACAATATACGTTCCCTCGATTGGAAAGAACACATTCGTATGCGTCCCGGTATGTATATCGGGAAACTAGGTGATGGTTCGTCACCCGATGATGGTATTTATATTTTATTAAAAGAAGTATTGGATAACTGTATTGATGAATTTGTGATGGGTGCCGGAAAAACCATCGAAGTTACCATCAAAGACAAATTGGTTACCGTACGTGACTATGGTCGAGGTATTCCGTTAGGAAAAGTCGTTGATGTAGTATCTAAAATGAATACGGGTGGAAAATACGATTCCAAAGCCTTTAAAAAATCAGTAGGTTTAAATGGTGTGGGTACCAAAGCGGTTAATGCGCTTTCCAATTATTTCCGGGTAGAATCGGTGAGGGATAACCAACAAAAAGCGGCCGAATTCTCTGCTGGAAATCTAACCTTAGAAGAAGATGTTCAAGAAACAACCAAGCGCAAAGGAACCAAAGTTTCCTTTGTTGCTGATGAAGCGATTTTTAAGAACTACAAATACCGAAATGAGTACATCATCAAGATGCTCAAAAATTACTGCTATCTTAATACGGGATTAACCATTTACTATAATGGCGAAAAGTATTTTTCAGATAATGGTTTAAAAGATTTATTAGAAGAAGCTATTCACGAAGACGACATGGTGTATCCAACCATTCACTTGTTGGGTGATGATATCGAAGTGGCGCTTACACATAGTAAATCGCAGTATTCAGAAGAATACCATTCGTTTGTTAATGGGCAAAATACAACACAAGGAGGTACGCATTTAGGAGCGTTCCGTGAGGCAATTGTAAAAACCATTAAGGAGTTTTACAACAAGCCGTTTGAAGCATCCGACATCCGTAAATCGATTGTTTCGGCCGTTTCGGTTAAAGTGGAAGAACCGGTGTTTGAATCGCAAACCAAAACCAAATTAGGTTCTACTGAAATTGGCCCGAATGGTCCTTCGGTACGTTCCTTTGTGAATGATTTCATCAAAACGAAATTGGATAATTTCTTACATAAAAATCCAGAAGTTGCCGATGCGTTATTGCGTAAGATTTTACAAGCCGAACGCGAACGTAAAGAATTGTCGGGCATTCGAAAATTAGCCAAAGACCGTGCTAAAAAAGCCAGTCTTCACAATAAAAAATTACGCGATTGTAGGGTGCATTTAACGGATGCTAAAAATCCAAGAAGTTTAGAAAGTACCCTTTTTATTACCGAGGGAGATTCGGCTTCGGGTTCCATTACGAAAAGTCGTGATGTGAATACGCAAGCGGTTTTTAGTTTACGAGGTAAGCCATTGAATTCGTATGGAATGACTAAGAAAATTGTGTACGAAAACGAAGAATTCAATTTATTACAAGCTGCATTAAACATCGAAGAAGATATGGGTGATTTGCGGTATAACAATATTGTAATTGCTACCGATGCCGATGTCGATGGAATGCACATTCGCTTGTTGTTGATTACGTTTTTCTTGCAGTTTTTCCCGGAGTTAATCAAAGACGGACACTTGTACATTTTACAAACGCCATTATTCCGTGTGCGAAACAAAAAGGAAACGATTTATTGCTACAGCGAAGAAGAACGCGTAAATGCCATTGAAAAACTAAAGCCAACCCGAGCCAACGGCGAACGGAGCGGAGCTAAACCAGAAATTACCCGATTCAAAGGATTAGGAGAAATTTCACCCGACGAGTTCAAGCACTTCATTGGGCAAGACATTCGATTGGATCCTGTTATGTTAGATAAAGCCACTTCTATTGAAACCTTATTGGAGTTTTATATGGGTAAAAACACCCCAGACCGCCAAGAGTTTATCATCAATAATTTGAAAGTGGAGTTGGATGTGGTAGAAAAAAATTAGAGTTCAGTGTTCCGTATATAGAGAACAGTGATTTTGAAATAAAAAAGTGTACTGAAATAATTCAGCATAAAAATGAAAGACGAAGAAGATAACATCATTCCAGAAGACGACAATTTTGAAAATCAAGAATCCTTCAATATCGAGGAAGGTTTTGAAGATATTCGTGTGTCTACGGGACATCATTTTTACGAAAACAACGAAAACCCAGAAGACACCATTACCAAGGTTACAGGCATGTACAAAGATTGGTTTTTGGACTATGCTTCGTATGTAATTCTAGAACGTGCAGTTCCGGCCATTGAAGACGGTTTTAAACCGGTGCAACGTCGTATCATGCATTCCATGAAAGAGTTGGATGATGGGCGTTACAATAAAGTGGCGAATATCGTGGGGCACACCATGCAGTATCACCCGCACGGAGATGCGAGTATTGGTGACGCCATGGTACAAATTGGGCAAAAAGACCTGATCATCGACATGCAAGGAAACTGGGGAAATATCTTAACAGGAGATAGTGCCGCGGCGTCTCGTTACATTGAAGCTAGAATTTCAAAATTTGGTCACGATGTATTGTATTCGCCAAAAATTACCGAATGGGGAATGTCATACGATGGTCGTCGTGCCGAACCGATTAATCTTCCGGTGAAGTTTCCATTGCTTTTAGCTCAAGGAGCTGAAGGGATTGCTGTAGGTTTATCTACAAAAATATTGCCGCACAATTTTAATGAGTTACTAGATTGTTCTATAAAAGTATTGAAAGGTAAATCGTTTACCTTATTTCCTGATTTCCCAACCGCGGGTATAGCTGATGTTTCCAATTATAACGATGGATTGCGTGGCGGCAGAGTAAGGGTTCGGGCAAAAATTGGACAAATAGACAAACAGACCTTGGTGATTACCCAAATTCCGTTTTCAACCAATACGTCAACGTTGATTGATAGTATTTTGAAAGCCAACGAAAAAGGGAAAATTAAAATCAAGAAGATTGAAGATAATACAGCCGCTGAGGTTGAAATTTTAATTCACCTCCCGCCTGGAGTTTCTCCGGATAAAACGATTGATGCATTGTATGCGTTTACAGCTTGTGAAACATCAGTAGCACCTTTAGGATGTGTGATTGAAAATCACAAACCGTTGTTTATTGGGGTGACGGATATGTTGAAAATTTCAACGAACCGAACGGTTGATTTGCTCAAGCGCGAATTGGAGATTCAATTGGACGAGTTGGAAAATAAATGGCATTTCGCTACCTTAGAAAAGATTTTCATTCGTGAGGAAATGTATATCGACTTCAAATTGTATTCCGATAGAGAATCGTTGTACCAATACATGTATGACCAATTTAAGCCGTTTTTAAAATCATTTGTTCGTGAAATCAATGATGATGATTTGCAAAAATTAACGCAAATCCCGATGATTCGTATTACGCGTTTCGATTCGGATAAAGCAGATGAAGCTATTTCGAAGTTGGAAGCCGAAATGGAACAAGTGAAATACCATTTGGATCATATTATTGACTATACCATTGATTTTTTCCAACGATTAAAAGACAAATACGGGAAAGGACGCGAGCGCCAAACCGAATTGCGAAGTTTTGATACAGCACTTGTTGTAAG
>DALYCS010000056.1:0-2791 GCA_031973615.1 Flavobacterium sp.
AAAACCATCATTTGCTTGAACATAAACGGATCGCAACACCTCTTTACAGGTATTATTAACGGTGAAATCACCACAGAAAAAATAGGCGCAAATGGCTTTGGCTATGATCCTATATTTATAGCTGACGGAACTAACAAAACCTTTGCAGAACTTAGCATGCAAGAGAAAGCAAGCATCAGTCACCGCGGTATTGCAGTAGCTCAACTACTGGCCTTTTTATCAAAAAAATAAGCAGCATCAACCTATTCCAGTGCTTTTTTGCTAAAAAATCAAATTTAAAAAATAATTAACTAATTGTAAATCAATAACTAACAAATTAGTTTATGTAGTATATTAACCCTACCTTTGCACCCAATTTAAAATACTATATGAATAAATTTGAACAATTAGGATTGAATGAGTCGCTACTGCTGGCGATTAAAGATCTAGGATTTGAGAATCCGTCAGAAGTGCAAGAAAAAGCGATTCCAGTACTATTGGAACAAAACACAGATTTAGTTGCCCTAGCGCAAACAGGAACAGGAAAAACCGCCGCTTTTGGTTTTCCACTAATTCAAAAAATTGATGCTGAAAATAGAAATACGCAAGCGTTAATTTTATCGCCAACACGAGAATTATGCTTACAAATCACAAATGAGATTAAATTATACTCAAAATACATAAAGGGGTTACATACGGTAGCTGTTTATGGTGGTGCAAGCATTACTGAACAAGCTAGAGAAGTAAAACGTGGTGCCCAAATTATTGTGGCTACACCAGGTAGAATGCAAGACATGATCAATAGAGGTCTTGTCAACATTAAAAACATTGATTTTTGTATCCTTGATGAGGCAGATGAAATGTTAAACATGGGATTCTACGAAGATATTTGTTCCATACTATCGGATACTCCCGATGAGAAAAACACGTGGTTATTTTCGGCCACAATGCCAGCTGAAGTAGCGCGTATTGCAAAGAAATTTATGGCCGCTCCAGTCGAAATTACCGTAGGTAGTAAAAACTCAGGTTCGGCAACCGTATCGCATGAATACTACTGTGTAAATGCACGTGATCGTTATGAAGCCTTGAAACGTTTGGCAGATGCCAACCCAGATATTTTTTCTGTGGTTTTTTGTAGAACGAAAAGAGACACGCAAGCCGTAGCTGAAAAATTAATCGAAGATGGTTATAATGCAGCTGCCTTGCACGGGGATTTATCGCAAGCGCAACGCGACGGGGTTATGAAATCATTTAGAGGGCGTCAAATTCAAATGTTGGTAGCTACAGATGTAGCGGCCCGTGGAATCGACGTGGATAACATTACGCATGTAGTGAACTATCAATTGCCCGACGAAATAGAAACCTACAACCACCGTTCGGGTAGAACCGGAAGAGCAGGTAAATTAGGTACTTCTATCGTAATCATTACCAAAAGTGAAATCAGAAAAATACATACTATCGAGCGTATTATCCAACAAAAATTTCAAGAAAAGACCATTCCATCCGGAATTGAAATTTGCGAAATTCAGTTGTTACACTTGGCCAATAAAATTAAAGATACCGAAGTAGATCATGAAATTGACAACTACTTACCAGCTATCAATGAAGTATTGGACGGTTTATCAAAAGAAGAATTGATTAAAAAAATGGTATCGGTTGAATTCAACCGTTTCATCAATTACTACAAATCAAAACGTGACATTACCGGTGAAAGAAGTAATGATCGTGAAAGAAGCTCTGAGCCAAGAGAAATTAGAGCCGGAGATCCTGTTCGCTATTTCATCAACATTGGAACAAGAGATGATTTTGATTGGATGCAATTGAAAGACTTCATCAAAGAAACATTAGATTTAGGTAGAGATGATGTATTCAAAGTAGATGTTAAAGAAGGGTTTTCTTTTTTCAACACCGATGGAGAACATACCGATAAAGTGATGTCTATACTGAATGGCTATGACATGAACGGTAGACGCATCAACGTAGAAATCTCTAAAAACGACGGTGGTGGAAGACGCGACCATAATGGAAGAAATTCTGGTGGTGGTTTCGGTGGCGGAAGACGCGAAGGTGGCTTTAGAGGCGAAAGAAGCGGAAGCGCTACAAGAAGAGAAGGTGGACGCGATGGTGGATTCAGAAGCGATCGTAACAGTTCGGCTCCAAGAAGAGAAGGCGGATTTAGAGGAGAAAGAAGCAGTACTGCTCCTCGAAGAGAAGGCGGATTTTCAGACAGAGCACCTCGTCGTGCTGAAAGCACTGGAGATACAGCAAGACCAAGAAGACCAAGAAGAAGTTAACACCTATTCGTTAATTTTCTTATAAAATTACCAAAAACTACAAAATATCATCTTTAGATTCGTATTTTTGAATCATTATTAAAAAGAATGAGATATTTTGTAGTTTTTTTATTAGTACTAATGACCACATCAGCTTGGTCACAAAAAGACACCTTAGTAAATATTAAAGGTACAGTTGTTAATAGTACTACAAAATTACCCCTAAGCAATGTAAACGTAATCAATGCCACTCGCGTTACTGGAACAGCAACAACAGGCAGTGGTACTTTTGCAATTGCAACAAAACTAAACGATACCCTGCTCTTTTCCTATATTGGGTATGAAACCGTTAAAGTAAAAGTCACCAACGACTGGATTAAAAACAATCCTACTAAAATATACCTAACTGAAAAAGCATACGTATTGGATGAAGTGGTCATCCGACAATACCAATTAACCGGTTATGTGGAAGTTGACACCCAACTCATTCCTGTCGCCAATGATGGTTATCGTTACAGTATTTCCGGTTTAAATGCGGG
>DALYCS010000056.1:2801-9511 GCA_031973615.1 Flavobacterium sp.
GACAAAGCACCTGGTGCCGTTTCAAAAGTAATGCGATCTATATTCAATCCGGCTGATTTTCTGTACAATGTGTTTGGAAAACGACCGAATGAAATGAAAAAGCTGAAAGAAATGAAAAAAGACGACACCGTTCGTAATCTTTTGGCCACCAAATTTGATCGCGAAACCCTAGCCGCACTTCTAGAAATAGACAAAGACGATATTCCACAAATCCTCGCAAATTGCAACTATTCAGAATATTTCATTCAAACAGCCAATGATTTACAAATTATGGATGCCATTAGTCTGTGCTATGAAGAATATAAAATTTTGAAAAAAAATAAATAATATTGAAATTTAGTGAGCTTCTAAATATTTTCGTTCAATAAACTCAATATCTTTTATTGATTTACGAGTCCAATCCAAACGTTTTTCAAAAACCTCTTCATCTGTCAATTGCCAATCTATGTTAGATTGGCGCAAACGATTTGTAATATCTTGTATAATAATCGCTGCCGAAACTGAAATATTCAAACTCTCAGTATACCCCACCATCGGTATCTTCAAAAATCCGTCGGCTTGCTCTAATACTTCTTTCGACAACCCATCACGCTCTGTTCCAAAAAACAAGGCTGAAGGTTTTGTAATATCAAATTCATGCAACAAACACGAATCATCATGAGGAGTCGTAGCAATGATTTGATAGCCATTTGCTCGCATGGCATCCATACAATTTTGCACCGAATTGTAGCGAAAAACATCCACCCACTTTTGCGCCCCCATCGCTATTTCAGTATCTATTCGCTTACCAAATTTTTGTTCGATCACGTTCAATTCCTGTATACCAAAAACCTCACAACTGCGCATAACAGCACTGGTATTGTGCAATTGATACACATCTTCCATGGCTATAGTGAAATGCTTGGTTCGATTTTGCAAGACACGCAAAAACCCTTCTTTTCTATTTTCTGTGAGAAAACCTTCTAAATAATTCAGAAGATCGTGATCTTTAACATTCATCATTCTTATATTTACTACAAAGAAAATGAAAATATTGAAATAAGAAACTTTTATATTTTAAATAAAAAACTCAATACTAATTACTCATAACTAATCACTAATTACTAAATTTGCATTTCGTTAAACAACACACAACAACATGCAATTAACTGAATTAAATGCTATTTCACCAATCGATGGGCGTTATAGAAATAAAACCGCATCATTAGCTCCTTTTTTTTCAGAAGAAGCCTTAATCAAATACCGTGTTTTAGTTGAAGTTGAATATTTCATCGCACTACGCGAAGCCAATATACCACAATTGGCAAACATAGATAAATCAATTTATAATTCGTTACGAGCTATTTATCAAAACTTTTCTACCGAAGACGCCCTTTGGATTAAAGAAACAGAGAAAACAACCAACCACGATGTAAAAGCAGTAGAATATTTCATCAAATCAAAATTTGACGGATTGGGATTACAAGCTTACAAAGAATTCATCCATTTTGGATTGACTTCCCAAGATATCAATAATACAGCAATCCCTTTATCTACCAAAGAAGCTTTCGAAAAAGTTTACTTACCTGGCTTGGTCAATGTGATTGCAAAGTTAAAAGAATTAGGCATGGAATGGGCCGATATACCGATGCTTGCCAGAACCCATGGTCAACCTGCTTCCCCTACTCGTTTGGGAAAAGAAATTTTAGTTTTCGTAGAACGCTTGGAAGAGCAAATGCGTTTGTTGTTTAATGTTCCTTTTGCTGCTAAATTTGGAGGAGCAACCGGAAATTATAATGCGCATAAAGTAGCGTATCCTAACACCGATTGGAAAAAATTTGGTACCGAATTCGTAGAGAACAGCTTAGGATTACACCATTCGTTTCCCACAACACAAATTGAACATTACGATCATTTTGCCGCCTTTTTTGACGCACTAAAACGTATTAATACAATTTTAATAGACTTAGACCGCGACATTTGGACTTATGTGTCTATGGACTATTTCAAACAAAAAATCAAAGCAGGCGAAATTGGATCGTCGGCGATGCCCCATAAAGTAAACCCAATTGATTTTGAAAATTCGGAAGGAAATTTAGGAATTGCAAATGCTATTTTCGAACACCTTTCGGCCAAATTACCGCTTTCAAGATTACAACGTGACTTGACAGATAGTACAGTTTTACGTAATATTGGTGTCCCAATGGGCCACACATTAATTGCCTTTGAAGCAACTTTGAAAGGTTTAAACAAATTGCTTTTAAACGAAGACAAATTTGCAGAAGATTTGGAGAAAAACTGGGCGGTTGTTGCCGAAGCCATTCAAACCATTCTTCGTAGAGAAGGTTATCCTAATCCGTATGAAGCACTAAAAGATTTGACACGAACCAATACAGTAATCAATCAAGAAGCCATACACAACTTCATCGGTACTTTAAACGTTTCAGAAGAAGTTAGAGCCGAATTGATGCACATTACACCAAGTAATTATTTGGGGATTTAATTTCAAATTTTAAACATAAAAAAAATCCATTCCGACCAATCAGAATGGATTTTTTTTATGCTTTTCGAAAATTATCTCGAATAATTGGGAGCTTCTTTGGTAATGGTTACATTATGCGGATGGCTTTCGCCAATACCACTTGCTGTAATTCGAATGAAACGACTGCTTTCTTGTAAGGTTTGTATGTCTTTTGATCCACAATACCCCATTCCTGCTCTTAAACCACCAATGAATTGTTGCATGCTTTCGTTCAATTCCCCTTTATAAGGTACACGACCCACAATGCCTTCAGGAACCAATTTTTTTACATCATCCTCCACATCTTGGAAATAACGGTCTTTAGAGCCTTCTTGCATAGCTTCCACCGAACCCATTCCTCGATACGATTTGAATTTTCTACCTTCAAAAATAATGGTTTCTCCAGGTGATTCTTTTGTTCCTGCTAACAATGATCCTAACATTACACAATCGGCACCAGCCGCAATAGCTTTAGGAATATCCCCTGTGTAACGAATACCACCATCGGCAATAACGGGAACACCTGTTCCTTTTAAAGCCGCAGCCACTTCTAACACGGCAGAAAATTGAGGAAAACCAACACCCGCTACAACTCTAGTCGTACAGATTGATCCTGGCCCAATACCCACTTTCACCGCATCGGCTCCATTTTGAGCCAAATACAACGCAGCTTCTGGAGTAGCAATATTACCAACTACTACATCTAATTCTGGAAATTTTGCTTTTACGGCTTTCAATACATCCACCACACCTTTAGTGTGTCCGTGTGCTGTATCAATAATTACGGCATCTACGCCTGCATTTACTAAAGCGGAAGCGCGTTCAACCGCATCGGCTGTTACCCCTAAGGCAGCCGCAACCCGCAAACGACCAAAACGATCTTTGTTGGCAATTGGTTTTTGCGTCAGTTTTGTAATATCTCTAAAGGTGATTAAACCTACTAATTTATTTTGGTGATCAACTACGGGTAATTTTTCAATTTTGTTTTCTTGTAAAATACCTTCAGCCTCTTGTAGTGTAGTTCCCTGAGCGGCTGTGACTAGTTTTTCAGAAGTCATTACTTCTAAAATAGAACGCGAATTTACTTTTTCAAAGCGCAAATCCCTGTTGGTTACAATTCCTTTTAAAATACCATTTTCATCCACTACGGGAATACCGCCAATACTGAATTCTTTCATGGCCGATTTCGCATCACCCACTGTTGCGGTTAAAGGCAAGGTAACCGGATCGATGATCATGCCACTTTCAGCACGCTTCACTTTCTTTACTTTCGCTGCTTGTTGGGCAATCGTCATGTTTTTATGCAATACCCCTATACCTCCTTCTTGCGCCATAGCAATTGCCATAGAGCTTTCAGTTACCGTATCCATAGCTGCCGAAACAATAGGGACATTCAAGGTAATATTTCTCGAAAATTTCGATTGAATATTCACTTCACGCGGTAATACTTCTGAATAATTTGGGATCAACAATACATCGTCATAGGTAAGGCCTTCGCCAACGATCTTAGTAGTATGTGCTTTCATGGTGCAATTTGTTGTAGCTGTTAAATTGCATGCAAATATACGAAAAATAGTGAATAGTAAATAGTAATTAGCAATTAGTTTTTAGCCCAGATAGTAATGAAAAGCATTTCATTAAAGATTATTATTTTTTGTTGTACTAAAAAAGCGACCCAAGAAGCTGTTTTTAGTGCTTATAAAAAAGAAATATTGATGAAATCTTGAAATTGTATAGCTGAAATTAGCTGTTCCTAATGAAACTCCCCAAACAGCTTCGTTGCTTCATTGTAAGCACTTTCAAAACTCATGGGACTGGTGTTTGTATTTTCTCTTTGGGTGGTAAAATACGACAATAATTTTTCGGTCGGCATATTGCCTGTCAGTTCGTCTTTTGCCATAGGACAACCACCAAATCCTTGAATGGCTCCGTCAAAGCGTCGGCAACCGGCATGATAAGCTGCATCAATTTTTTCAAACCACTTATCAGGGGTGGTATGCAAATGCGCACCAAATTCAATAGCGGGATATTTCGGAATCAAATGGGAAAATAAGTATTTAATTACTTCAGGAGTCGAACTGCCCACTGTATCCGAAAGAGACAAAATTTTCACCCCTTTATTGGCTAATTTTTCGGTCCATTCGCCTACAATATCAACATTCCACGGATCACCATATGGATTACCAAATCCCATAGAAATATAGGTTACTACTTCTTTGTTTGATTGATCAGCAATGGCTAGAATTTCTTCCAGCGTTACCAAACTTTCTGCTATAGTTTTATGGGTATTTCGCATTTGGAAATTCTCCGAAATCGAAAAAGGAAAGCCTAAATACTGAATTTCTGGATGTAAGGCTGCTTGTTGAGCGCCTTGCGTATTGGCAACAATGGCTAATAATTTACTGCGGGTTTGCGATAAATCCAATTGCGACAAAACCTCAGCTGTGTCTTGCATTTGCGGAATTGCTTTTGCCGAAACAAAACTTCCGAAATCTATCGTATCAAATCCCACACGAAGAAGCGCTTGCAAGTACTTAACCTTTTGGACCGTTGGAATAAAAGGTTTAATGCCTTGCATGGCATCGCGCGGACATTCTATGATTTTGATTTCGTTCATTATTCCAAAGATAGCTATTTTAGGATTGTGCTAAAATCTTTTTATTGATGGCTTTCACCAATGCTGGGCCTTCATAAATAAATCCTGTGTATAACTGAATCAAACTGGCTCCCGCATGTAGTTTTTCCATAGCATCCTCGGCTGAATGAATCCCTCCTACTCCAATAATTGGAAACGATTTATTACTTTTTTCAGAAAGAAAACGAATAACTTCTGTTGAACGTTTGGTTAATGGCTTACCCGACAAACCGCCCATTTCTGATTTGTTTTCCGATTGTAAACCTTCGCGAGAAATCGTAGTATTGGTAGCTATTACGCCCGCAATTTTAGTTTCATTTACAATTTCTATTATGTCTAATAATTGGTCATCGGTTAAATCGGGAGCAATTTTTAACAGAATTGGTTTATGGTTAGTTGATTGTAGTGTATTGTTTTCTAAAGTGTGTAATAATTTTTTTAGGGGTTCTTTTTCTTGTAATTCGCGAAGATTGGGTGTGTTGGGAGAACTTACATTTACTACAAAATAATCAACATACGGAAATAAAGCTTCAAAGCAGATTTCGTAATCGCGAACCGCTTCTTCGTTGGGCGTTACTTTGTTTTTACCGATGTTACCACCAATTATCACACCTTTATTCTTTTTCAATCGAACTATAGCTTCTTGAACCCCACCGTTATTAAAACCCATTCGGTTGATGATTGCATGGTCTTCTTTTAATCGAAACAAACGTTTTTTTGGGTTTCCGTCTTGTCCCACAGGGGTTAGAGTTCCTATTTCAATAAACCCAAAGCCGAAATTAGACAACTCTTGATATAATTTAGCATCCTTATCAAAACCAGCTGCTAATCCAACTGGATTTTTAAATTTTATGCCAAATACTTCCCGCTCTAATCGCGGGTCATTTACTGCATAGAGTGCTTTAAACAAACCCGAAAAACCTGGAATATTATTCAGAAATCGAATAGCAGAAAAAGTGAAATAATGAATTTTTTCTGGGTCGAAACAGAAAAACAAAGGACGTATGATGAATTTGTACATGATTGATAGTGTTGTCTTGCAAAAGTAAGAAAATGACCTCCAAAAAAAAAGAAATGAAGCGTTATGTTGATTACTTTGCTTTGGGCAGGAGTATTACCTCAATTGGACTATTGGTTCGCGGTCCGAATGAACGCGCTTGGCGTTCGTTTTCACTCGAACACAATATATACATATTGAATGCCTGAAGTTGGACCAATTGTTCTTGAAACCTTCCTTGAGTATCTTGAATCTTAATGTAAAAATCTTCCGCTGGAAAAGTATTCGTTACCGACAACAAATAAGTATCTCCAGCATAGGGGAAAAACCACTTTTCAGGTTCATTGGATTTACTAATCAGGTGATTACGGGTAAAAATTAGGGCTTGATTCGCATTTTTCCAGCTGTATTTATTGTTTTCATTGATTACAACCTCCCCTTGTTCGTTGACCAATGAAATTTTCAAATCGGCAATATTTTCCACTTTTCCATCTTCGTGGGCTTTTACCACCAAATAGGACGTAAAATCAAAGCCGCAATGGGGCACTTGACCCACTGTGATCAAAGTAAAAAACAAA
>DALYCS010000057.1:0-338 GCA_031973615.1 Flavobacterium sp.
CGAGCATGAATCCGAGTCCGGGTGGGTATTTTAATGATCCCAATGCACCCGTAACGAGTTCACCAATAGAAATGCAACGGTATTTGAGTAAGATATCCGGCCCTTTGTTGGATCGTATTGATATTCATATCGAAGTAACTCCCGTTCCTTTTGAAAAATTGACCGAAACACAGAAGGCAGAAAGCAGTGTAGCTATTCGACAAAGGGTTACTCATGCTCGTGCAATTCAGACGGTTCGGTTTGAAAATTTTGACAGCATCCATTATAATGCGCAAATGAGTAGTAAATTAATTAGAGAATTTTGTATTTTAGACGACGATTCCTTGCATTTATTAAAA
>DALYCS010000057.1:348-6406 GCA_031973615.1 Flavobacterium sp.
TACGATCGCATTTTAAAAGTAGCGCGCACGATTGCCGATTTAGAAACAGCAATCACCATTCAAAGTCATCATGTTGCTGAGGCTATTCAGTACCGCAGTTTGGATAGAGAAGGGTGGTTGGGATAATAGTTAAGTTATGAAAAAAATGTATTTTATTGTTGCACTTATTACGCAAGTGCTTTTTGCTCAAGAATTACCAAAAGTCACATCAGGTAAAGTAGAACGTATCGAAAATTTTGCTTCAAAATTTGTGACCTCAAGAAATATTGATGTTTGGTTGCCAACAGATTATTCAACATCAAAAAAATATGCTGTACTTTATATGCATGACGGCCAAATGTTGTACGACGCCGAACAAACATGGAATAAACAAGCATGGGAAGTTGATGAAGTGATGGCAAAACTGAAAACGGCTCATCAAATACAAGACGTAATTGTTGTTGGTATTTGGAATGGAGGCGAAACGCGTCATTTTGATTATTTTCCGCAAAAACCGTTTGAAATGCTTACCCAAAAGCAACAAGATTCTATTTATGGTTTAGAGCGATCGGCAGGTGTAAAGCTGTTTAATGGTCGTGTAAGTTCTGATAATTATTTAAAATTTATAGTGCAAGAAGTAAAACCCTTAATCGATAAAAAATATTCAGTACATAAAGATAGAGCACATACTTATGTTGCAGGCAGTAGTATGGGGGGGTTGATTTCGATGTATGCTATTTGTGAATACCCTGAAGTATTTGGTGGGGCAGCTTGTTTATCTACGCATTGGCCGGGTATTTTCCAGGTTGATAAAAATCCTATTCCAATAGCTTTTTACCAGTATTTGAAAATAAAGTTACCCGATCCCAAAAGCCACAAACTTTATTTTGATTATGGCACCGCAACGTTAGATGCATTATACGAACCTTTGCAAAAGGAGGTTGATCAAATCATGGAACAAAAAGGATTTGATGTGCAGCATTGGATCACTCAAAAATTTGAAGGAGAAAATCATTCAGAAATGGCGTGGCAAAAACGTTTACATATTCCCTTTCAATTTTTATTTGGACAGTAATTATTTTACAAAGCTATAATAACGCGCTCCTTTTCGAATTGGATTTTCGGTCTCAATTTTACTTAAAATGAATTCGTTTTGTGGCTTTAAAACTGCCGTTTTCAATTCTTTTTTATGTAACCTTTCGTAGGTTTTAAAATCAACGGCTGTGCGCAATTCTAATTGTTCGAAGAGTTTTGTTTTACCAATTTGCGCTTTCCACTCTTTTTGTAGTGTACCTTCAAAAACTTTTGATTTGGATCCACTTCCATAAGCGATAAATCCTACTTTTTCATTTGAGAGTTGCTTTTCATTAGTTGCAGCATAATATAATGCAGATAACATCCCTAAAAAAATAGAGCCGGTGTAAAGGTTGCCCACCGCTCCAGAAGCAATTTCAGTAGGATATATCTTTTCCGCGACTAATTTTTGATAAGCTTGCGATTTTGCCAATCCCTTTATTTTTTCTTTGGTATTTTCTCCAGCTGTTTGTTCGAGTAAATGCTGATTTTCTTGTGCATATATTTCAATGAAAGTACGTCTGCCTTGAAAACAATAGGGCAGGTGCATAAAAATGAAGGCCCAATCATTAAAGAGTATACCAGATTGTTGGCTTTCTTTTTTATAATGGTCATAGGCTGCTGTAATACGATCAATGTAACATGTATTCGAATAATGTCCGTCATAAACCGGTTGGTCTTTTACTAATGTGATTTCGGTTTCTAATACATCAAACCAATTTTCATTGGAATCATTACCTGTAATCACCGATTTTAAAAGCGTTTGTTTGGGCTTAAAAAAATCAAAAACACCTGAGGTAGCTACTCCTGTTTCTGTTGAAAATGCGATGATTTTTGGATTAGCAGCTACAACCATGGCAACAGCTCCAGCTCCTTGTGTATATTCACCTGTCGAATTCAAATCATATTTTGCAAAATCAGTCGCAATAACAATAGCTTTTTTTGTAGGATGTAATCGGATAAAATCGACACAATTTTGCAATGCATCAACGGCACCAATACAGGCAAAAGTCAAATCAACCACATCGCAATGTTGAAATGCTTTGGTACCTAATTTGTTTTCAATTAATTCAATAATGTAGGAAGCCACTGGTTTTGAATTGTCGACACCACTTTCTGTTCCCACATAGATTTTGGCAATTTCATCCAGTTGGAGTTGTTCTTGCTGGATTAATTTCAACAAGGCATTGGCTCCTAGGGTAATTACATCTTGTGAAACATCTAAAATACTCATCTTTTGTAAACCCAATCCTTTTGTGAGTTTATCCGGTTCAATGTTTCTTTGTTCTGCCAATTCGGGTATGGGCAAATACAATTTTGGAACATCAAATTGAATGGCGTCTATTCCTACTGTCATTAGTATATATTTAAGGTGTCAAAAATAAAAAAAGGCAGCTTCATAATTATACGAATCTACCTTAAAATATTGTTAATGACCTTCGAATTATGAATTATGCAATTGAAAGACATTTATTTTTAATTCTACAAAAATATCGTAACGAAAAGATTGAAATATTGTTTATAATGACAATGCTTGGCCATTTATTCGGGATTTGTTGCAGTTTTTTCAAATCCAACAGCTTGTGCATATATCGCATAATGCATTGCATACAAAAAAGGAACGGTAAAAATAATTCCGATGCATAAAATAAAAAATCCTAAGAGCATTCCAATAACGGCAATTAGCATAGCTACAAAGATGATTAGGGGTTGCTTTGTATACAATTGGATACTTTTTGATATGGCTTCAGTATAGCTTAGCTTTCCATAAATAATCAGTGGTAGTGTGAATATTGTTGCCAAACTAAATATGATTTGCACGAATGTATTTATTTTTTCATAACCAAATAAGCTGAGCACAGTAGTAAAAAGAGCTGTTATTCCGCCAATTATCAAATATCCAAGAAAAATTTCTTTGTAATATGGTTCTTTATAAAAATCAAATAGATTATCGATACTAAATGATTTTTGAGTATGTGCCAAATGATTTAAGTGAATAAACCCTGCAGTAAACGGAGCAAATAAAGCACTCACAAACATGGAAACAATGCCGCTTCCAATGATGAAATTTGGCTCTTTGGCTAAAGTTTCAATCGATAATAAAGTTTTACTAATGTTGGAAAATCCGAAAAAAGACCCCAATAGTCCCACATAAAAAAGAACCATAATAACAGAAACAATTAGCATTCCTAATCCGGAGACTAAAAATGTTTTTTTAAAGGTTGCAAAACTCTCATCGATAAGTTTTCCCAATTCTAAGGAATACCCTTGTTTTGCTTTTTGATCAATAGTGTTTTTCATAACAGTTGTATTTATAGTGCATCCCAGACTGAATCTTTGGGCGGTTTTGCCATAAAAGTATGTATTTCTTTTGTGACTGGATGTGCAAGTATTAATTTTTGTGCATGCAAATGGATACCTCCGTTTGGGTTACTTCGGTCAAAACCATATTTTAAATCACCTTTGATAGGACAGCCAATTGCTTGTAATTGTGCTCTGATTTGATGATGTCTTCCGGTGTGGAGATCAATCTCCAAAACAAAATAGTGGTCCAATTTTTTTATGACGTCATATGATAAACTGGCTTGTTTACTTTCGGGAACTTCTTTGCAATGCGCTTTGGAAGTATTGTTTTTTGGATTACGTTTTAAAAAATGAACTAGGGTATCTTTTTCTTTTGGTGGTGTGTTTTTAATTACGGCCCAATAGGTTTTTTGAGTCGCTCTATTTTTAAAGGCTTCATTCAAACGTGTTAAAGCTTTTGATGTTTTCGCAAATAGAACAATTCCGGTTGTGGGTCGGTCTAAACGATGTACAACACCCAAGTATACGTCACCCGGTTTATCGTATTTTTTCTTAATGTATTCTTTTACAATATCCGAAAGGGGTTTGTCTCTCGTGCTATCGCCTTGAACAATATCACCCACGCGTTTGTTGATGACAATCAGGTGATTGTCTTCGTAAATGATGTCTAAATTTGATACATTGGAAACAATTTTTTCTACCAAAATCTTCTATTTTTAGTCGCTATTGAGAAGTTGATTACTTAATATTGCTCGTTGGCATTTGGAAAATCTTTCGATTTTACATCCGTAACATATTGCCCAATCGCAGAAGACATTTCTTCAAACAAATTCATATAACGGCGCAAGAAACGTGGACTAAATTCGTGGGTCATTCCAATCATGTCATGCAATACCAAAACCTGGCCGTCTACACCACTTCCGGCGCCAATTCCAATTACTGGAATGGAAATACTTTGTGCTACTTTTTCAGCAAGGTGTGCCGGTATTTTTTCTAAAACCAAAGCAAAACAACCTAGTTTTTCCAACATCTTAGCATCTTCCAATAATTTTTCAGCTTCAGCATCTTCTTTCGCACGAACTGTATAAGTACCAAATTTATATATCGATTGTGGCGTTAAGCCCAAGTGCCCCATTACGGGTATTCCAGCGTTTAATATTTTCTTTATTGAAGCAGCAATTTCACTTCCGCCTTCTAATTTTACTGCATGACCGCCACTTTCTTTCATGATTCGGATCGAAGAACGCAACGCTTCTTTTGGATCCGATTGATAGCTGCCGAAAGGCAAATCTACCACCACTAATGCACGTTCACAAGCTCTCACAACACTTGAAGCATGATAAATCATTTGATCCAATGTAATGGGTAGTGTGGTTTCGTGCCCCGCCATAACATTACTGGCAGAATCGCCTACTAAAATAACATCGACACCGGCGCTGTCAACAATTTTAGCCATGGTAAAATCGTAGGCCGTTAGCATGGAGATTTTTTCTCCATTCATTTTCATATCAATCAGTGATTTTGTAGTAATCCTTTTATAATCTTTTTTTGCTGTCGACATTTTATACTATTTTTGAAGAACAAAAATAACTTTTAAATATGTATAATAAAAAACAATTCATGAAGAATTTACTGTTCGGGCTATTCATAGTTTGTCAATCGTCTATCATAGCACAAGAAAATCCCCCTCAAAAATTAGTAGAAGATTTTTTTATTGCGTTTCATGCTAAAGATACGTTGGTGTTAAAAGAACTTTGTCATTCCGAAATTATATTGCAAACCATTGCCAATACCAAAGAAGGTAATAAGTTAGAAAACGATTCGTATGCCGATTTTTTAAAATCGATTGCTAGTATTCCTGCAAATATGAAATTTGAAGAGCGTATTTTACAATACAAAGTTGAGGTAGATGGAAATTTAGCACACGTGTGGACACCTTATGAATTTTATATTAATGAAAAATTTAGCCACAAGGGAGCTAATTCTTTTACTTTATATAACGACAATGGCAAATGGCAAATCATCCATTTAATCGATACCCGTAGGAAAAAATAATTTTCAAAAAAAAAGACTTAATATCTAAACTCTCAGTATATTTGCAGTCGAAAATTTGAATACAACAATTGGTATCAGCTCCATAGAAATAATTACATTAATTTTTTTGTGAACTTTTATTTGATCGTATTCTAGACAAACAGTTTGCAAATTATTTTCCAATTTTATGGGACATTCAACGACACAAAAAGTTACAGCAGCCACATTATTAGTAGCCTTAGGAATCATTTATGGAGACATCGGAACGAGTCCCTTGTATGTAATGAAAGCCATAGTTGATAAACGGGCAATATCTGAATTGTTGGTTTATGGAGGAATTTCATGTGTTTTTTGGACCTTGACTTTTCAAACTACATTCAAATACATAATTTTAACTTTAAACGCTGACAACCATGGGGAAGGAGGCGTTTTTTCGTTATATGCACTCGTGAAGCGATTTGGTAAAGGACGACTGGTAATTCCAACAATTTTGGGTGCTGCGACTTTATTGGCCGATGGTATTATTACGCCGCCTATTTCGGTGGCTTCCGCTGTTGAAGGTTTAGAAGTAGTTATCCCAGATATCCCAACTATTCCGATTGTTATTGCAATATTATCGGGTATTTTCTTGTTTCAACGTTTTGGTACACAGAAGGTTGGATTCTTT
>DALYCS010000057.1:6460-9385 GCA_031973615.1 Flavobacterium sp.
GGTCCGGCTATGGTGATATGGTTTTCCATGTTGTTTGTACTTGGTTTTTTCCAAATCATTAACCATCCCGAAATATTAAAATGTTTAAATCCTATGTACGCCTACCGTTTGTTGGTAGAATATCCGCACGGATTTTGGTTGTTAGGTGCTGTATTTCTTTGTACTACTGGTGCCGAAGCTTTGTATTCTGATTTAGGACATTGTGGAAAAAACAACATTCGAATTACGTGGGTTTTTGTAAAAATATGTTTGGTAACCAACTATTTAGGTCAGGGTGCTTGGTTGATGTCAGAGCAAAACAATTTGTTAGCCGGTAGAAATCCATTTTTTAAAATCATGCCCGATTGGTTTTTGTTGTTTGGAATTGGAATTGCAACTATGGCAGCAATTATTGCCTCTCAAGCATTAATAAGTGGTTCATTTACGTTAATTAACGAGGCAATTTCGTTGAATTTTTGGCCTAGAGTAACGTTAAAAAACCCAACTAATAACAAGGGGCAAATCTACATTCCATCGATCAATTTGATTTTGTGGGTTGGTTGTGTTGCGATGATCTTATACTTTAAAAATTCAGCTCACATGGAAGCCGCTTATGGTTTGGCAATTACGCTTGCCATGATGATGACCACTTTATTGTTGATGTACTATTTATATTATCGTTTGCGTTTCAACAAATATATTATTCTAGTGATATTCTTATTATTCGTTTTTATTGAAATTTCATTTTTTATTGCCAATATGAAGAAATTTCCAGAAGGTGGTTTTGTTACGTTGATAATTTCGGGCTTGTTTTTTATAGTCATGTATATTATTTTCTTTGGAAGACAATTGAATAATAAGTTTACAAAATATGTGCCTTTAAGCAATTATAGAGATTTATTGGTCGATCTATCCAATGATACTTCCTATACAAAATACGCCACCCATTTGGTGTATCTTACAAAAGCCGATAAAATATCGGAGATAGAGGAGAAGATTATGAAATCTATTTTCGCAAAAAAACCAAAGCGTGCCGATGTGTATTGGTTTTTGCATATTAATAGAACGGAAGAGCCATTTACTTTAGATTATGAAGTTATTGAATTGATCAACGACAAAGTAATAAAAGTAAATATCAATGCAGGTTTTAGAGTACAGCCCAAAGTAGAGTTGTATTTCAAAAACATCATTAAAGATTTGGTTAAAAATAAAGAGTTGGATTTACACATTAGACCTGACGGATCTTCTAAATATAATGCAGAACCCGACTTTAAATTTGTGGTATTAGAGAAATTCATTTCTTTTGAAAACGAATTTGCATTTAAAGAAGGCTTCTTATTGAACAGCTATTTTAGTTTAAAAGGATTAGGAGTGTCTGATGAAAAAGCATTTGGCCTTGATAAAAGCGATGTGGTCGTGGAGGAGATCCCTTTGATTTTCCATCCGGTAACCGATTTATTTCTGAAACGAAAACTCCATATTAAAAATGGTGAGTAATAGAATCTTACTATTTTTGCTTGTTTCAAGTGTTTGTTGGTCTCAAGACTCGCTTACAATAGATAAAGCAACTGTAGATTTTTCGGGTTATATTGATGGTTATTATGCTTATGATTTCAACAATTCGGATCAGTTAACCAAACAATCTTTTTTCTATAATCACAACCGTCACAACGAGTTTAATATTAACATAGCTTTGTTTAGAGCTATTGTGAATTATAAAAACACGTATGCTAAAGTGTCATTTCAAGCAGGTACGTACGTAGATGATAATTATAGCAATGAAACTATTAAGTATCTAAATGAAGCTTTAATAGGAGTATACTTAGATCCTCTAAAAAAACATAGCATTGAAATGGGAATCTTTTCTAGTTATATAGGGTTTGAATCGGCAGTAACGGGCACAAATTTGACCTTAACACGATCAATCTTAGCTGAAAATTCACCGTATTTTATGTCTGGGGTTAAGTACAGTTTTATGCCTTCCCAAAAATGGACGTTTTCTGGTTTACTCACTAATGGTTGGCAACGGATTGCAAAGCCAGATAAAAACATACTTCCTTCTTTTGGATCTCAAATTGTATATAAGCCTACCGAAACTTCGTTATGGAATTGGAGTACATTTGTTGGTAAAGAGTACTATGGAAGTTATCTAGGTATGCGTTATTTTAGTAATTTGTATTGGGATACTCGTTTGGGTTCCAATTGGCGAACAATATTTGGTTTGGATTTGGGACTACAAGAAAGCAGTTCAACAAATGGCAAATATTTGTCTTGGTGGAGTCCAGTATTGATTGCTCAGTATACTATCAGTTCAAAATGGCAATCTGCTCTTCGATGGGAATATTACCAAGATCAAGATAATGTAATAATTGCAAACATAGGTGGGTTTACTACTTCGGGTTATTCATTAAATTTTGATTACTTATTGAATGACAAAGCAAAACTAAGAATGGAAGCCCGTTATTTGGATGCGAAAGAGCCGTTGTTTACTAATAATGCAACCGATAATTTTTCAATAACAACAAGTCTGAGTTTTGAATTAAATTAACAATCGGCCATATTTACAGCAATCGCTAATCCACCTTCGGAAGTTTCTTTGTATTTAGTATTCATATCTTTTGCTGTTTGCCACATGGTATCTATTACTTTGTCTAGCGGTACTTTTGCATTTAGTGCATCGGTTTCCAATGCCAGTTCAGCAGCATTTATTGCTTTTATGGCACCCATAGTATTTCTTTCAATACACGGAATTTGTACCAATCCTCCAATAGGATCACAAGTTAATCCTAAATGATGTTCCATAGCAATTTCTGCTGCCATAGCAACTTGAGCAGGTGTTCCACCCATCAATTCACATAATGCTGCTGCTGCCATGGCACTCGAAACTCCAATTTCTGCTTGGCAACCACCCATCGCTGCAGAAATAGTTGCGCCTTTTTTGAAAAT
>DALYCS010000058.1:0-8179 GCA_031973615.1 Flavobacterium sp.
GTCTTCCATTTTACTAGACAGTTCAAACCAACGTTCTTCTTTTACTTCTATAGATTGAATGATTTTTTGCAATTCATTTGCTTTTTCTTCAATAGCATCATCGGATACTTTACCATCGGCAAATTCTTGTTCGATTTGTTTTTTGTTGTATTCTAAATCTTTGATTTCGCGTTCTAATTTATTGAGTTCTTTTTGTTCGTTGAAATTCAAGCCAATCGAAGTTGTATTTTTCTCTTTCCAATTGGTTTTTTCGGTACTCACATTGGACAAGATTTTGGGTTCTGCAGAATCTTCATAGGCTCTAAAATCGGAATAATTTCCTGGAAAATCTTCAATTTGACCTTCGCCACGAAACACAAATAAGTGATCCACAATTTTATCCATAAAATAACGATCGTGACTCACAACCAACAAACACCCTGGAAAATCCAATAAGAAACTTTCTAAAACATTTAATGTAACAATATCCAAATCATTAGTGGGTTCATCCAAAATTAAAAAATTTGGATTTTGAATTAAAACCGTACACAAATACAAACGCTTTAATTCGCCGCCACTTAATTTTTCTACAAAATCATATTGTTTTTTGGCGTCAAATAGGAATCGTTCTAACAATTGTGAAGCCGAAATAATTTTACCTTTCGTTAGCGGTATGTATTCGCCATATTCTTTAATGATGTCAATTACTTTTTGTCCGGGTTTTGGATGGATGCCACTCTGGGTGTAATAGCCTATTTTAATGGTGTCACCAATAATTACTTTTCCTGAATCGGGAGGGATAGTTTGTGTAAGGATGTTTAAAAAAGTAGATTTTCCTGTTCCGTTTTTACCGATGATACCAATACGTTCACCGCGTTGGAACGAATAGGAAAACTCTTCTAATATTTTTCGATCTGGAAAACTCTTATTCAGTTTTACCATTTCAATAATCTTACTTCCCATACGCTCCATATTGATTTCGAGCTCCACTACATTTTCTTTGCGACGACTTTCAGCTTTTTCTTTGATCACATAAAAATCATCTTGTCTTGATTTTGATTTGGTAGTTCGCGCTTTCGGTTGGCGTCGCATCCACGCCAATTCTTTCACGAATAAGTTTTGAGCTTTGTCGATACTTGCATTTTCAGATGCCAGACGCTCTTCTTTTTTGGCCAAATAATAGGAATAATTTCCTTTGTATTGGTAAATTTTTCCGTTGTCCAATTCGATAATTTCATTACAAACGCGTTCGAGGAAGAAACGGTCGTGGGTGACCATAAATAAAGTGATGTTTTCTTTGGCAAAATAGTCTTCTAACCATTCAATCATTTCCAAATCTAAGTGGTTAGTGGGCTCGTCTAAAATTAATAAATCGGGTTTGCTAATCAAAATAATAGCTAACGAAAGACGCTTTTTTTGTCCACCTGACATGTTTTTGACTTTCATTTTCAAGTCTTCCAACTTCAGTTTGTACAAAATTTGCTTGAATTGCGTTTCAAAATCCCAAGCATTATGGCGATCCATATCATCAAATGCTCTTTGATAGGCTTCTTCGTCATTTGGGTTTTCTAAGGCTTTTTCATAGCGTTCGATAACTTTTAAAATTTCATTATCCGAAGCAAAAATATTTTCCTCGATAGTCAATTCGTCTTGCAAATTATTGTTTTGCGACAAAAAGGCCATATTGATCTCTTTTCGAATGACTACTTGCCCAGTATCGGGTTCATCTAATCCATTGATCATGTTCATTATGGTCGTTTTTCCCGAGCCATTTTTGGCAATAAAAGCTATTTTTTGATCTTTGTTTATCCCAAACGAAACGTTGTCAAATAACACGCGTTCGCCATAGGATTTAGAGATATTTTCAACGGATAGGTAATTCATGTAGTAATTTGTCTTTTAGACAATATGGCAATGCGCCAATTGTTTTGCAAAAATAGGGTTATTATTTCAAATTCGTATTTTTGTATTTCATAAATAAATATTGCAACTTTGACTTGTCAATCTATTGGCACATGCATTTGCTAATTGAATATTGAAAATTAAATACATGCAACTATCCGTAATTATCCTGAATTATAATGTGCGCTATTTTTTAGAACAGTGTTTGTTTAGTGTGCAAAGGGCATTAGACGGAATTGATGCGGAAATTATTGTCATTGACAACGCTTCTTCTGATGCTAGTTGTGATATGGTGAAGGCTAAATTTCCTCAGGTTACACTTATTGAAAACACAACTAATTTTGGTTTTCCAAAAGGCAATAATATGGGAGTTGCTCAGGCTAAGGGCGACTATGTTTGCATCTTAAATCCTGATACAGTTGTTGCAGAAGATACTTTTCTAAAAATTTTAAACTCCCAACTGGTAACTGGTAACTCGCAACTTGGAATAATCGGTTGTAAATTAATCGACGGTTCTGGAAAATTTCTTCCCGAAAGCAAGCGAGGTATTCCAACCCCTTGGGTAGCCTTTACAAAGATGTTTGGTTTGTATAAAATTTCAAATGCCTTTGGAGCCTATTATGCACAACATCTAACTGATAATGAATCGGGAATTGTGGATATTTTAGTAGGTGCTTTTATGTGGATGCCTCGCAAATTGTATCTCGAAGTGGGTGGTTTTGATGAAGATTGCTTCATGTATTCCGATGATATTGATTTGAGTTATATGGTTTTAAAATCAGGAAAATCAAATTATTATTTTCACGAAACTTCGGTAATTCATTATAAAGGAGAGAGTACGGTTCGCGATGGAACCTACAGAAAGCGTTTTCAAGATGCCATGCAGTTTTTTTATGCAAAACATTTTAAAAAATCCTGGTTTTTTGATGGGATGATGGTCGTGGGAAGTTTTTTGTTTAGTTTGTTGAAGAAACATGAGCCAAAAAATGAAGTCAGAATTATTGAGGAATATGTTGTGTTTACCAAGGGGAATCTAGAATTAAATCTATCAAAAAAGACGGTGTATTATTCCAATTTCAATCAGTTTGAAAACCAGCCTTCAACAAACACAGAAATAATTTTTGATACTTCTACTTTTAGTTTTGTTGAAATCTGTACTTTTATGGAGCAAAATAAAAAACATAATCTTAGTTTTAAGAATTATATATTGAGTTCGAATTACTTAATAGGAAGCAATCATTCTACAGATAAAGGTCAAATTATTATGTTGTAAAAATTATTGATTTCTTTGAAAAAAGAACGAAAAATTAGTATTTTTGCAAACGAAATACAAAAACACAACTTTAGTTTAAAGATATGGCAAAGTTTGAATTGAAATTACCTAAAATGGGCGAAAGTGTTGCTGAAGCAACAGTGACCAATTGGTTGAAAAAGGTAGGTGATGCTATCGCAATGGATGAAGCAGTTTTGGAAATCGCAACAGATAAGGTAGATAGTGAAGTGCCTTCTGAAGTTTCAGGAACATTAGTTGAAATTCTTTTCAATGTAGATGATGTAGTGCAAGTGGGACAAACGTTGGCTATTATCGAAACGGATGGTGGGGCTGTTGCAGCTGTTCCAGAAGTTAAAACTGACATGCCGGTTGCTGTATCTGAAGTTGCTAAAACTGTTGAAGTTGCGATGGAAACTGTAGCTTCAGTTGATTTTTCAGCCTCAGAAAAATTCTTTTCGCCTTTAGTGAAAAATATTGCAAAAGAAGAAGGAGTTTCATTAGCCGAATTAGAAGCAATTGCTGGTTCTGGTAAAGATGGTCGTGTTACTAAAGAAGATTTATTAAATTATATCAAAAATAGAGGAAGTCAAACGAGTGTTCAACCATCGGTAGTAGCCGCTCCAAAAGAATCTCCTGTTCCAGTAGCTCAAGCAGTTCCTGTTTCGGTAAATGGGGGAGACGAAATTGTAGAAATGGATCGTATGCGTAAATTGATTTCGGGTTATATGGTAGCTTCGCTTCAAACGTCTGCTCACGTGCAGTCTTTTATTGAAGTAGATGTAACCAATATTGTAAAATGGAGAGATAAAGTTAAAAATACTTTCGAAAAAAGAGAAGGTGAGAAGTTGACGTTTACGCCAATTTTCATGGAAGCGGTAGCAAAAGCGTTGAAAGATTTCCCAGGTATGAATATTTCGGTTGATGGCGAATTTATCATCAAACGTAAAAATATAAACCTTGGAATGGCGGCAGCTTTACCTAATGGAAATTTGATAGTTCCTGTAATTAAAAATGCAGATCAATTGAATTTAGTAGGCATGGCCAAAGCTGTAAATGATTTAGGTAACCGTGCAAAAGCCGGAAAATTAAAGCCAGACGATACGCAAGGCGGAACATATACTGTAACAAATGTGGGTACTTTTGGCTCAGTCTTTGGAACCCCAATTATCAACCAGCCGCAAGTGGGAATTTTGGCCTTAGGTGCTATCAGAAAAGTACCAGCAGTAATTGAAACACCAGAAGGTGATTTTATCGGAATCCGTCAAAAAATGTTCTTATCGCATTCTTACGACCATAGAGTGGTAGATGGTGCTTTAGGCGGAAGCTTTGTGAAACGCGTAGCCGAATATTTAGAAGCTTTTGATCCAAATAGAGAAATATAATCTCAATAGAATTGTATAGAAGTAGGCCCGATAGTTTTATAAACTGTCGGGTTTTTCTATCTTTGTCCCTAATATAAATACTATGGAATTAAAATTAACCCGACCAATTTGTTTTTTCGACCTTGAAACCACTGGAATTGATGTAGCGCGAGATCGAATTGTAGAAATTTCAATATTTAAAGTTTATCCTAACGGTACCAAAGAAAGTAAAACCTGGTTGGTCAATCCTACAATTCCAATTCCGCCGCAATCTACTGCAGTTCATGGCATTTCGGACGAAAAAATCGCGAACGAACCTACATTCAAAGAATTGGCTACGCAAGTTTATAGTATGATTAAAGATTCTGATTTGGCTGGATTTAATTCGGATCGTTTTGATATTCCGCTTTTGGCTGAAGAACTATTGCGTGCCGAAGTTGATTTTGATATGAAGAACAGAGTTTCGGTAGATGTTCAAACTATTTTTCATAAAATGGAAGAAAGAACGTTAAGTGCTGCTTATAAATTTTATTGCGGTCAAAGTTTAGAAAATGCACATAGTGCTGAAGCTGATACTATGGCAACCTACGAAATTTTAAAATCGCAACTGGATCGCTATGAAAATTTGGAAAATGATATTAAATTGTTATCTGAGTTTACTACACGAAAAAAATCAGTTGATTTTGCAGGATTTATAGCATTGAATAACGAAGGAAAAGAAATTTTTACTTTTGGAAAACACAAAGGTGCATTGGTAGATGATGTTTTTGAAAAAGAGCCAGGCTATTTTGGATGGATTCAAAATGCCGATTTCCCTTTGTATACCAAAAAAGTACTGACCGCTATTATATTGAGAAAGTTAAATACAAAATAAGGGAATAGGTTATTGGTAATAGGTAATTGGTTTTGCCTATCACCCATAACCCGTTACCCATCACCAAAGACAAATGAAAATAATCTGCATAGGTCGCAATTACGTAGACCATATCTCGGAACTTAATAACGAAAAACCAACAGAACCGGTTATTTTTTTAAAACCTGATACTGCTGTATTGCCCAAAAAAACGCCCTTTGTTATACCGGCATTCAGTAATGATGTGCACCATGAGGTGGAAGTATTGGTTAAAATTTGTAAAGTTGGGAAGTACATTGATGCCAAATTTTCGCACAAATATTATGACGAGATTGGTTTAGGGATAGATTTTACGGCTCGAGATGTGCAATCGCAATTGAAGGAAAAAGGATTACCTTGGGAAAAAGCCAAAGCTTTTGACCATTCAGCGGTAATTGGTGCCTTTTTACCGAAAAAAGAATTTTCTTCTGTGGAAAATATTAACTTTGAGTTGAAATCCAATGGTCAATCGGTACAAGTTGGAAATACCGAGTTGATGTTATGGAATATCGATGCATTAGTGGCCTATGTTTCTCAGTTTTTTACATTAAAAAAAGGAGATATCATATTTACGGGAACCCCAAAAGGGGTTGCAAAAGTCACAGAGGGCGATGTTTTAGAAGGGTTTATAGAGCATAAATCAGTCTTTAAAATACAAATTAAGTAATATGGCTTTACAGTATAATCTAGCAAAAGTGTATGAAATTTCGGAAAACGATACTGATTTTGCATTGCAAATAGTAACCCTTTTTTTGGAAGAAGTACCTGCTGAAATGAAATCCATTAAATTGGCAATTGAAGAAAAAGATTATACCCGAACCTATGCTGCGTGCCATAAAATAAAGCCAACCTTAGATTTGTTAGGGATGGATATGTCTTATGAAGAAAATTTGCAAATCATGGAGTGGACCAAAACCGAAGGAAAACGCAAAGACATCAAAGAAGTCTATAAATCTTTAAAAGACCGAATTGATTTAGCCAGCAAGGAAATCAAAAAGGATTTTAAATTGTAAAATTCAATACAAACAAACATACATACAAAAGATGAAAGCAGCAATTGTTACTATTGGTGATGAAATTCTTATTGGTCAAATTGTAGATACCAATTCCGCATACATTGCTAAGGCATTAGATAAAATAGGAATTGCCACTCATGAAATGTTGTCGATTTCAGACGATAAAACTCATATACTAGAAACGTTTCAACAATTGCAAAATTCGGTTCAAGTGGTTATTGTTACCGGAGGATTAGGACCCACAAAAGACGATATTACAAAGAAAACTTTTTGCGATTATTTTCAGGATACTTTAATTGAAAATGAAGCTGTTTTATCGCATGTAAAAAGTATTATAGAAGGAATTTATAAACGACCTATAACCCAAATCAATAAAGAACAAGCCTTAGTACCTTCAACAGCAAAAGTATTATTTAATCAAATGGGAACTGCTCCTGGAATGTGGATGGAGAAGCAGGATACCGTTTTTATTTCGTTGCCGGGCGTTCCTTATGAAATGAAATATTTGATAGATAATGAGGTGATTCCTAATTTAGTTCAAAAATTTGAGCGTCCCTATATTGTACATCAAACCATAATGACCTACGGTCGAGGGGAAAGTTTGATTGCCGAGCAAATTGAAACCTGGGAAGATAATTTACCCGATTTCATTAAGCTGGCCTATTTGCCAAGTCCGGGAAAAGTAAGATTGCGATTGACGGCAAGAGGAACTAATAAAGAAGTACTTCTCGCAGAAATTGAGCATCAAGTTCAGCAACTGGATCGGCTTATTCACGACATCATTGTTGGGTATAATGAAGACGAAGCTATTGAAGTGGTAGTTGGTCGCCTGTTAACGGAAAAAGGGTTAACAATTACTACTGCTGAAAGTTGTACGGGAGGTAAAATTGCGGCAACTCTTTCGGCAGTTCCCGGAGCTTCAAATTATTTTAAAGGAAGTGTAGTGTCGTATGCAACAGCAACTAAAATAGCAGTTTTAGGTATTGCAAAAGAAGTAATTGATACCTACGGTGTTGTAAGTGCTGAAGTAGCAACAGCAATGGCGCTCTCGCTTCAACATATGATGCAATCCGATTATGCAATTGCTACTACAGGAAATGCCGGTCCGGCTAAGGGAGATGCTACTGCACAATTGGGTACGGTTTTTATAGCTATTGCTGGTCCAGAGGGTGTTTTTGCAGAAGAATTCAACTTCGGCCAACCCCGTGAGAAGGTAATAGATAGGGCGGTTGGTAAATCATTGGAACTCATTTATAAAGAAATTTTAAAAAAATAATAAAAGATAGTTGTGTATATGAAATCGATTTTGTTTCTTTGCACCCTGATTTTAGATAACGAAATAAAGCTGAATAATAATGTCAAGAGTTTGTGAACTTACAGGTAAAAGAGCAATGGTAGGGAACAATGTGTCTCACGCTATGAACAAAACAAAGAGAAAATTCTCTGTTAACTTAGTAAAAAAACGTTTTTACATTCCTGAAGAAGATAGATGGGTTACGTTGAAAATTTCAACGGCTGCATTAAAAACTATTAATAAAAATGGAATTGCTGCTGTATTGAAAAATGCAAAAGCAAACGGATTTGTTAAATCTGTATAATCCGCAATAATATATATCAAAATGGCAAAGAAAGGTAATAGAATTCAAGTTATTTTAGAATGTACGGAGCACAAGACTTCAGGAGTTCCTGGAACGTCTCGTTACATTACTACGAAAAATAAAAAAAATACTCCAGATAGATTAGAGATTAAAAAATT
>DALYCS010000058.1:8189-9354 GCA_031973615.1 Flavobacterium sp.
AGTAACTGTACATAAAGAAATTAAATAATTATAAGTCATGGCAAAGAAAACTGTAGCAACTTTACAAACAGCTTCTAAAAGATTAACCAAAGCTATTAAAATGGTTAAATCTCCAAAAACTGGCGCTTACACATTCGTTGAATCTGTGATGGCTCCTGAATTAGTTGATGAATTCTTGAAAAAGAAATAATTCACAAAACAATTATATAGATAAGCTACTTTCGTTTGAAAGTAGCTTTTTTATTTTTACATTTGTGCCAACAAGCGCAAAGCGACAACTATTTCTTATTTAGTAATCAGAAATTAAAACGTATGAGTTTTTTTAAAAAAATATTTTCTTCCGAAAAGAAAGAACCCATCTTAACCGATCAAGAGAAACAGACTCTTGATAAAGGTTTGGAAAAAACGAAAACCTCTTTTTTTTCAAAATTAACCAAAGCCGTTGCAGGAAAGTCTAAGGTAGATGATGAGGTTTTAGATAATTTAGAAGAAATATTGGTTTCTTCAGATGTAGGTGTAAATACCACATTAAAAATTATTGAACGCATCGAAGCACGAGTTTCTAAAGATAAATATTTGGGTACCGATGAACTCAATGGAATTCTTCGTGAAGAAATTGCCAGTTTATTATCGGAAACCAACTCGGGTGAAGCTACTGAATTTTCAATTCCAGCCGATAAAAAACCTTATGTCATTATGGTGGTTGGTGTCAATGGTGTTGGAAAAACAACTACCATCGGAAAATTAGCCTACCAATTCAAAAAATCGGGTTACAACGTTGTGTTAGGTGCCGCTGATACGTTTAGAGCAGCAGCAATTGACCAACTACAAATCTGGGCTGATCGAGTAGGAGTGCCAATAGTAAAACAACAAATGGGAAGTGATTGATACACACAACGAAAATAAGACACGATACAAAACAACAAATGGGAAGTGATCCTGCATCTGTTGCATTTGATACCTTGCAAAGTGCTGTAGCACAAAATGCCGATGTGGTTATTATCGATACTGCTGGTCGTTTACACAATAAAGTGGGTTTGATGAATGAACTTTCTAAAGTGAAGAAAGTAATGCAAAAAGTGGTGGAAAACACACCTAATGATGTGTTGTTAGTTTTAGACGGGTCAACAGGTCAGAATGCTTTTGAGCAAGCCAAACAATTTAC
>DALYCS010000059.1:0-6837 GCA_031973615.1 Flavobacterium sp.
ATCAAGCCATTAAACTTTCTAATTCAATCGTACATATTAGTTTTAAGACAAATTTTTGATTATTTTTTTTTTTTTACAAATATTTATTTAGTTTTGAGGAAACTAACTTAATATAAAATTTATGAAATCAAAAATTTTGGGATTTTTATCACTTTTATTTGTTCTGTTTTCGCAAATAAGTTTTGCTCAGACAAGAACTGTAAATGGAATTGTTTCAGATGAAGCAAATTTACCTTTACCTGGGGTTACTATAACAGTTAAAGGAACAAAAACAACCACAAAAACAGATTTTGATGGTAAATTTACAATTCAAGCTTCTGCCAATCAGTCGCTTATTTTTACTTCTTTAGGAATGAAAACAAAAGAAGTAGAAGCTTCTAGTACAACAATCAACATTAGCCTTCAAGAAGACATCAAACAACTAGACGATATAGTTGTTGTTGGTTATGGTACTCAAAAGAAAACTGAAGTCACTTCATCAGTTTCTAAAATTAACGGATCAGCAATTCAAGGCCTTGTTACACCAAGTTTTGAAGGACAACTAGCTGGTAGAGCTACTGGGGTTCAGGTAACAACTTCAAATGGAATTGTTGGTGAGGCACCTCGAGTTAGAATTAGAGGTATTGCATCTATAAATTCAGGAACACAACCATTGTATGTTGTTGATGGCATGCCTATTTATTCAGGAGATATTGGAGGTTATGCTAGTACAAATGCATTAGGAGACATCAATCCTAATGATATTGAATCTATAGAGGTTTTAAAAGATGGTGCTGCTAGTGCAATTTATGGATCAAGAGCAGCTAATGGAGTTATTTTGATTACTACAAAAAAAGGTAAACAAGGTGACATGAAAGTTAACTACAACATGGTTACAGGTTTTGCATCACCTTTTAAAACATTTGACTTATTACAAACACCAGAATTTATTACAATTTCAAATGAAAAAAGAACGAATATCAGTTCAACAAACTCACTTTGGGCAGCTGGTACAGAATATAATACAGATTGGCAAAAAGCTGTATTAAATGATAGCGCCTTACAAATTGATCATAATTTATCATTTAGTGGAGGTTCAGAAAAAACTAAATATTTCATGTCTTTGGGATATGTTGAGCAAGATGGGATTGCTAAAGCTAACTCAATGTTGAGATACAATATAAGAACAAATTTAGATCACAAAATAAACAAATGGTTAAAATTTGGAGGAAGTATTGCAATAACTCAAACAGAATATGATGGACTAAATACTGGAAGAAATTCATTATCAGGAAATATGTTTAATGCCATTAGACAATTACCAAACACTCCTATTTATGATGCAAATAATCCTACAGGATATAATATCAATTTATCAAATGGATTTATGGGGGCTTGGCAAAATTTAACTAATGTTGGAGATAATATTACAAATATTGTTTATGTATTAGATCACAATAAATATGAATCTAAAATTAGAAGAACTTTAATAAACACATATTTATCTGCTGACATTATTGATGGATTAAATTATAGATTTCAAGCAAATTTAGATACTGCAATTACTGGAGGATTTTTATATTGGGACCCAGTTCATGGGGACGGAAGAGGTAGTAATGGTAGACTTCAAAATAATAGCACTGATTTAACTCGTTGGAATGTTCAAAACATTCTTACCTATAACAAGACATTTTTAGAAAACCACAATGTTAATGCTACAGGAGTATTAGAATATCAGAAAGAAAAAAATCAATCGTTTTTTGGTGTAGGAACCAATTTGTTAAATGAATTTTACAATCAAAATCTAGTTACTGGGTCATATGCAAATCAAGAGTCTGGTGGTGGAGTTACTGAAGTAGGAATCATTTCTTATATTGGAAGATTATCTTATAATTACAAACAAAAATATTTCTTACAAGGTTCTGCTAGAAGAGATGGACTTTCTAAATTAAGTCCTGGCACAAGATGGAATACTTTTACAGGTTATTCTGCAGGTTGGAATGTATCTAAAGAATCATTTTTTGAAAGCATTAAAGATTACATCAATGATTTTAAAATTAGAGCTTCGTATGCAGAAGTTGGGAATACTGAAATTGGATCATATCCTTATTTAGGATTAACTTCAGCATCACCTTACGGAAGTTTAAATGGTCTTGGTTTTTCACAAATGGGTAATGATGCATTAACTTGGGAAACTAGTAAAAAAACTGATTTTGGTGTAGATTTTTCAATTTATAATAAAGTAAAATTAACATTCGATTATTTTAAAAATGATATTGACGGTTTGATACTTAATTCACCTGTTGCTCCTTCTTTAGGAATTCCAAATAACTCTATCTCTAAAAACATTGGAAGTTTAGTAAATGATGGTTATGAATTTGGTATAGAATTCAATGCTTTTGACAAAAATGAATTCAAATGGGACATAAACGCTAATTTAACTTTACAAGACAATAAAGTAACTGCTACTCCAAACGGAAATGATATTATAGGTGGCTCTTCGACAGACACCAATATTGCTCCTAATATTATTATTAGAGAAGGTGAATCACTTAATTCACTATATGGTTTTCAATATTGGGGAGTAAACCCAACGAATGGTTTTCCAGTATATTACAAAGCTGATGGTACTTTAGTACAAGGTAACCCTAGAACTTCTAGCTATACTGTATTTGATCCTAACAATCCTTCAGCAGTAGGGGCCTCTAGCACTTTAGGGCAGGGAGATAAAAAAATATTAGGAAATACACTACCAAAATATTATGGTGCTATTAATTCTAAAATGTCTTATAAAAATTTTGACTTGACATTTTTATTTAGATTCAGTGGCGGAAACAAAGTATTTAATTCTACTAGAAGAGATTTAATGAACCAAAACTTTAACAACAATAGTACTGAAATTTTAGGAAGATGGCAAAGTGCTGAAAATCCTGGGGATGGCTGGACACCTCTATTATGGGCTGGAAGTAACACTTTTTTAAATCAGACTAGTAATGCTACTACTCGTTTTGTAGAAGATGGCGATTTTATAAGTTTAGACAACCTTACTTTAGGCTACAACATTCCTAGTTCTTTCACTTCCAAAATAAAAGTTGATGGAATAAGATTATTTGTTCAAGGACAAAACTTATTAATGATCACAAAATACAAAGGACTTGATCCTGAAATGGAAACATCTGGAGTAGATTTAAATGGAACCCCAAGAGCTAAAATAATTTCAATGGGAGTAAATGTAAAATTATAATTATTATGAGAAAACAAATTTTAAATATAGCAATTGTAACATTCATTTCATTAGGTTTGTTATCATGTAATGAAGAAGAGATTTTAGAACTATCTCCAATTAATAATATCTCTGTAAATGATGCGTTCTCTACACCTTCATTAATTGAAGCATCAATAAATGGTATGTACAATGCTGCAGCAATAGGACAATACAATTCAACTTCTCCTAACGGAGGAAGAGGATATATTTGGGGTGCAGCTTTTATACAACAAAACGATTGTAGAGGAGAAGATGTTGTAAATGAACAAGCATTTTATCAATTAACATACACCAACACCTATGACCCTGGAACAGCAAATAATGTATATTATTGGATTGATGGTTACCGTTTAATTAATAGATGTAACTTAGTAATTGAAGGTGTAACTTCAGCGGTAAATTCGGGTATTATTTCTGCATCTGTTGGAAATGATTATATTGGACAAGCTAAATTTTTAAGAGCAATTACCCATTTTGAATTATTAATTCATTTCGCTCGCCCTTATCAGTTTACTTCAGGTGCTACACATCCTGGAATTCCATATAGAGAAGTTGGTATTGATACGCAAGCAGAAATTGATTCTGAATCAGCAAAAGGAAGAAATACAGTAGCAGAATGCTATTCAAAAGTTATTTCTGACTTAAATGATGCAGAAAGCTTGATTACAAATACAGTAAAAAGCAAAGCTTCAAAAAATGCCGCTATTGCTTTTAAAACAAGAGTATACTTACACAAAAGAGATTGGGATAATGTAATTTTAGAAGGAAATAAACTAAGTGGTTTAGCATTAACTCCAAATCCTGGCGATCCATTTGTAACTGCTAGTAACCTAACAAATGTTGAATCAATTTTTTCTATAAATCATGCTTCTACCATGAATCCAGGAGTAAATGCTGCTTTAGCTTCTCAATACAAAAGAAGATTATTAGTTAGTATTAGTCCAATTATTTGGAATGATCCGTCTTGGTTATCTGATGATAAAAGAAGAGCCGAAGGTGTAATGGTCTTTACTTCTGCAGGAAGAAAGTACACAAACAAATATAAAGATGATGTAACTTATACTGATGCAGCTCCTGTAATTAGATATGCTGAAGTTTTATTAAATATGTCAGAAGCTTATGCTAGAAAAAATAATCCAAATTTAACAGAGTCTTTAAATTTATTAAACAGAGTAAGAAACAGATCTCTTGCTAATGTAAGTACACAAGCATACACTTCTTCTAGTTTTGCAAATGCTACAGCTCTAGTTGGCGCAATTTTGAAAGAAAGAAGAATTGAATTTTTAATGGAAGGAAGAAGATGGCAAGATATTCATAGATTACAAGGTGATGATATGCACCCAATCGATGGAATTCCTGGAAAAATTGCAAATGGTAGTCCCAACGCGTCTTTATATCAAATTGGCGCAGGTTATAGTGGGCCATTAGGTGTTCCTCCAGTTCCTGGTTCAAATTTTAAATTTTTATGGCCAATACCACAATTAGAAACAGCCGTTAACCCTGTTTTAGCAGCTCAACAAAACCCCGGCTGGTAAATTATTTTTGAATTAGTTATAACTCCTAAAAACCGTCACAAATTATGTGACGGTTTTTTTTTATCTTTACCCCATGGAAAAAGACAACCAAATATTCGGGATTAGAGCAATAATTGAAGCAATTAACGCTAAAAAGGAAATCGATAAAGTATTCGTTCAAAAAGAAGCACAAGGCGACTTGATGCAAGATTTGATGAAAACAATGAGAAGAAATAACATCAATTTTTCATATGTTCCCGTTGAAAAACTAAACCGATTAACTCCAAATAATCACCAAGGTGCCGTGGCAACCATTGCACCTATTTCTTTTGTTGCATTAGAGACTATGATTGAAAGTGTTATTGAAAGTGGTAAAAACCCTTTATTCCTAATTTTAGACCAACTATCCGATGCGCGTAACTTTGGCGCCATCATCAGAACTGCAGAATGCACGGGTGTTGACGGAATCATTATCCAAAAACAAGGCTCGGCTCCAGTGAATGGTGACACCGTTAAAACTTCGGCTGGTGCGGTTTTTAATGTACCTATTTGTAAAGTTGATCACATAAAAGATGCTATTTTCTATTTACAAGGAAGCGGCATCAAAACCGTTGCGGCAACTGAAAAAACCGAACACCATATTTATGACATCAACCTAAACGAGGGTGTAGCCATTATTATGGGTAGCGAAGACCGAGGAGTAAATCCTTCAGTATTAAAAATTGTAGATGAAAAAGCAAAATTACCTATGTTTGGTACTATCGAATCATTAAATGTTTCGGTAGCTTGTGGTGCTTTTTTATATGAAGCTCTGAGACAGAGACTTAATTAGTCAATTTTTCAATGTGACAATGTGCCAATATTTTTTGAGTAAATCAATTTAATTGGCTAATTAACTCATTGCCACATTGACTCACTTCTTACCTCCCAAAAACTCATAAACTACTTTCATAGAAGAATTGAAGTATTCCTTAATCACTTCTTCTGGTTTTGGTGGCGGATTGAAATTTCCATTTTCATCGAAGTTCCTCATAAATGGATCGTGCTCAGGATTGAAATCGGGTTGTTGCCATTCGTAAAAAATTGTTTTTCCAAACTGCGGCGTTTTTAACAATAAAGCCAAAACCAATCCTACACTAAACCCGGCCAAATGCCCTTCCCAAGAAATTCCTTCTTGCACATGTGGAAACATATACCAAACACTGCCACCGTATAAAATTACGATAGTGAAGGATAAAGCGACCAATCGGTAATATTTGGTAAAAATGCCTTTGAAGAAAATAAAACTCACCAAAGCATAAATTAATCCGCTGGCGCCAATGTGATAATTGGGTCTTCCCAAAAGCCACGTTCCTAATCCAGAAAATAGAATTCCTAAAAACAACACCAAAAACGATTGTTCCTTGTAGAAATATCTCAAAATAGGCAACAATATCGCAATAGAATTATTGGCCAAATGTTCGATATCACCATGCAAAAACGGGCTGAAAAGAATTCCTTTCAAACCGAAAATTTCTCTAGGATATACCCCAAAATGCGATAAGCTTTCTTGAAAATGTAATTCATACCAAAAAACCAACCATAAAGTTAGTACAAAAAACAACGGCAATAATAGGACCGCTTTAGTAAACTGAAAAGGGTTGTCGTGCTGTTTTTCCATCTTTTTAAATACCCAAAGATAAAGCCAAAAATAATTTTATGCACATTTGTCATAAAATTGTAATTTTACAGCATGAACCAACCCTTAGCCGAACGCATTCGTCCGCAACATTTATCGGATTATATCAGCCAATTGCATTTAGTTGGTCCTGAAGGCTCGTTAACACAACAAATAACCAAAGGATTAATCCCAAGTTTAATTTTATGGGGACCTCCAGGAACTGGTAAGACAAGTTTAGCTATGGCTTTGGCTCAATCAGCAAAAGCACAATGGATTCAATTGAATGCTGTAGATGCAGGAGTTAAAGATTTAAAACAAGCTTGTGAATCGGGGCGATCAAAAAAATTAGAGTTGGGTTTACGCACTGTTTTATTTGTTGATGAAATTCATCGTTTTAATAAAGCACAGCAAGATGTTCT
>DALYCS010000059.1:6847-7212 GCA_031973615.1 Flavobacterium sp.
CGCCCACAACAATTATCGGATTACATCAGCCAATTGCATTTAGTTGGACCTGAAGGTTCGTTAACACAACAAATTGCCAAAGGATTAATTCCGAGTTTGATTTTATGGGGGCCACCTGGAACTGGAAAAACTACCTTGGCACAAATTATGGCACAAGAAAGCAAGCGTCCATTTTACCAATTGAGCGCCATACATTCGGGGGTTGCAGCCATTCGTGAAGTCATTGAAAAAGCGAAACAAAGTAGCGGTTTATTTACCGCAAAAAATCCAATACTTTTTATTGACGAGATCCATCGTTTTAGCAAATCGCAACAAGATTCATTATTAGCAGCGGTAGAAAAAGGTTGGATAACGTTGATCGGTGC
>DALYCS010000059.1:7259-9200 GCA_031973615.1 Flavobacterium sp.
AAAATCCAAGTTTCGAAGTGATTCCCGCTTTATTGTCAAGATGTCAGGTATATGTACTGAATGCGTTTACCAAAGACGATTTGGAAACACTACTATACCGTGCCATGAAAACCGACGTTCAGCTTCAAAACAAAGACATTCAATTAAAAGAAACCGAAGCACTATTAAGACTTTCTGGTGGCGATGGGCGAAAATTATTGAATATTTTCGAATTGGTTATCAACGCTTCAGAAAGTGATGCAATTGAAATTACCAATGAAAAAGTCATGCAATTGGTCCAAAAAAATACCGTATTGTATGACAAAACAGGTGAACAGCATTATGATATAGTTTCGGCTTTTATCAAATCAATACGTGGAAGCGACCCAAATGGTGCTGTTTATTGGTTAGCCCGAATGATTGAAGGTGGCGAAGATGTAAAATTTATAGCAAGACGACTACTGATTTTAGCTAGTGAAGACATTGGAAATGCGAACCCAACTGCCTTTATCATGGCGAATAATGCGTTTCAAGCCGTAGCAACTATTGGCTATCCTGAAAGTCGCATTATTTTGAGTCAATGTGCCATTTATTTAGCTACTTCTCCAAAAAGCAATGCAAGTTATCTGGCCATAGGAAAAGCGCAACAAATGGTAAAACAAACTGGAGATTTACCCGTACCTATTCATTTACGAAATGCCCCAACTAAATTAATGAAAGAATTGGGTTATGGAGAGGAATACAAATATTCGCACGATTTCTCAAACAACTTTGTCGAACAAGAATTTTTACCTACTGAAATTTCTGAGACCCTATTTTATGAGCCAGGTGAAAATGCACGTGAAAACGAACTAAGACATTTTTTAAAAAATCGATGGAAAGATAAATATGGCTATTGATTGGGTGGGCCAGATTAAAACTTAACTTCCACTTTTTCTGAAATCAACTGGTTATTTTGATAATATTCAAAAAACCAACCGGTATTTTTCTTCAGAAAAGTTCCGTTTATCGAGCCTTTTTTTGCGGTAAACACATTTTCGATACTAGTTGCTAATAGTTCATAAATTACCTCTGAAACACTATTCTCTAGTTTGTAACCATTTTGAATGGGTACTGCCACTAATTTTTCTTTTGCTGTATTTTTGCTGTTGTCTATAGTAGGAACAACTATTATATGAGTTTGAAACCACTTCTTGACTCGAATTTGTAAAATTCAACTGCCCCTTCATTGCCATCAAGGCCATTCTAAAAGATTCGTTATAGGATTTTTGATATTCCTTTTCTCTACTACTTCCCGAAATACTAGTATAAACCACTTTATTGGCACAATCTTTCAATTCAAAATTGATTTTTGTAACAAACATATTGCTTTTCTTTAAAGGATTTGCAAACAAAGCTAAGCATCGATTATTTGCCAACTCACTAGGAAATTCATCGGTATCAAAAAAGACTATAAAACCTTCTTTTTCAAAAAAGACTTTGGTCATCGTACTCGTATTGTATTCATTTTCTTCACTAAAAAAACTAAATTTTTTGGGCACGATAACATATTTATAATTTTCCTGTGCAACCATAAATGAATAGCACAACACGAATACAAATACTGCAATTTTTTTCATATTTATAATATATTTTTCAAGGCTAACAAATGGTTTATTTGCAACACTTGGGTTTCTATTTTACTATTGTGTTCATTAAAGTAAATCGCATCAATTCCAGCCTCTAAAGCACCTAAGATATCCGCTTCAAAACTATCACCAATCATTACACTCTCTTCTTTGGCGGCATTAGCCAAAGATAATGCATAATTAAATATACTGGGATGTGGTTTTTTTTCACCTGCCATTTCCGAATTCGTTACGGTAGTAAAATACGATTCGAGTTGGGCATTTTTAATCTTTTTTTGTTGCACCGATGCAAAACCATTGGTAATGATGTGCAAGGTATATTTAGGTTTCAAAT
>DALYCS010000060.1:0-9177 GCA_031973615.1 Flavobacterium sp.
TTTCAATTTAAGTTTTTCCCAATTTTGCTTGACTTCTTCTTCGTCAGCGACCACTACATCACCATAAATATGTGGATGACGATCAATTAACTTATCACAAATAGCATTGGCTACATCTGCAATATCAAACGCATTGGTTTCGCTACCAATTTTAGCATAAAATACAATGTGCAATAACACATCGCCCAATTCTTTTTTTATTTCTTGCAAATCATTATCCAAAATAGCATCGCCCAACTCATAGGTTTCTTCGATGGTTAAATGGCGAAGACTTTCAAGTGTTTGTTTTTTATCCCACGGACATTTTTCGCGTAAATCATCCATAATATCCAGAAGGCGATTGAAAGCTTGGAGTTGTTCTTGGCGTGTGTTCATCTTTTTGTTTTTTGTTCCTGATTTCAAGGTTGGAATTGCATTTGTTCTTGATCTTGTTCTTGCTTTGGTAAAAATAAAAAATCCCACGTGGAAAACGCAGGATTTTAAAATATTGTTTTCAACTACTTATTCAGCAGTTGGAGGTTGCTACGCCAGTTCGCTATCGCTCGTGTTTTCTTCTGTTACTTCTTTTGATAATGCTTCTACCGAAACAAATCCTTTAGGTTGTAATAGATTATACCAATTTAAAATTTTCTTAATATCAGAAGTATAGACTCTATCTTCATCAAACTCGGGCAATACCTCTCTGAAATATGCTTTTAATTTTGCCTCATCTTCTTTATGAGAAAGCGCTGGTCCGTCATTTTCTTTCGTTGCTATTGCTTTCAACACTTCGGCCAAACGCACTTCTTCTGAATACGTATAAACAGCAATCTCAGACAACAAACTAACGTTAGCTCTCATGCCTACTGTAATTTTTTTGCCATCTAATAATGACTCTGCTACAAAACCTGTACGGGTTTGAATTTTTAATTCATATAATCCTGGTTTTCCAGAAACTGCTAATATTTTTTGAATGCTCATGCTAGATTAATTATGGTTGGCAAATATATTATTTTAAACTAAAAAGTGAAACGTATAAGACAAAAAGTTTCGTTAAAATAGATCGTTATTTTTTACTAGTTAACGCCCTTTTTTATTGACGTATTTCATTTTATAATCGGGGCGGGCTTTACCTTCCATGATGTTTTGTAATTTTTTTCCAATTAATTTCTTTTTCAACATGGATAAGTGATCGGTAAACAATATACCTTCTATGTGATCGTATTCATGTTGAATCACACGTGCAATCAATCCGTTATACACTTCTGTTTTCACATTGAAATCTTCATCATAATATTCAATAGTGATGGTGTCATGACGAAAAACATCTTCACGCACATCAGGAATACTCAAACACCCTTCATTAAACCCCCAAATATCACCTTCTTCTTTGATGATTTTTGCATTAATAAACGTTTTCTTAAAGTCTTTCATTTGAGCAGCCTCTTCTTTTGAAACCTCATCACTATCGCTAAAAGGCTCTGTATCTACTATAAACAAACGAATGGGCAAACCTACTTGAGGCGCCGCTAAACCTACGCCGTGTGCATGATACATGGTGTCATACATATTTGCAATCGTTTCTTTTAAGTTGGGATATTCTTGAGAGATGTCTTCACAAACTTTTCGTAAAACGGGTTCTCCATATCCGTATATAGGTAAAATCATACTGTTAATTTGGTTTCTAGTTTCAGGCTTCTAGTTGCAACGTTATGTATCAACTTACTTCACCCAGTATTAAAATGCAAAAGTACTATTTTTTATAATGTAAATAATCTTGAAGCATAATTGTTGCGGCAATTTCATCAACTAAGGCTTTGTTTTGCCGTTGTTTTTTATTTAATCCACTATCAATCATCGTTTGAAAGGCCATTTTAGAGGTAAATCGTTCGTCGACGCGCTCTACGGGTATAGCTGGAAAAGTAGCTTGAAAATGCGCTACAAAATCATTGATGATATCGGCGCTTTGCGAAGGCGTTCCATCCATTTGTTTTGGTTCGCCAATAAGTACTACAGTTACTTTCTCTTTAGAAAAATAATCTTTTAAAAAAGAAATTAAAGTATCGGTGGCTATAGTGGTGAGGCCGAAGGCAATCATTTGCATCTCATCGGTAACTGCAATACCGGTTCGCTTGATTCCATAATCAATGGCTAAAATTCGTGGCATTTCTTTTTTTTACAAAAATAAGGGTTTTAAACTAATAAATTTACATTCAAACTTTAATCCAATCCTTTTTTGCATTACTATAAATAAATTATCTTTGTGGCACAAATAAATAGGATCATGACTAATTTACAAGCATCAATAGAACAAGCATGGGAAAATCGTGCTTTGTTACAAGAAGAAACGACACAAAAAGCCATTAGAGACGTTATTGCATTATTAGATAGCGGAACACTTCGAGTGGCCGAACCCACTTCAAACGGATGGCAAGTAAACGAATGGGTTAAAAAAGCAGTGGTCATGTATTTTCCTATTCAAAAAATGGAAACTTGGGAAGCCGGCATATTTGAATACCACGATAAAATGGAATTGAAGCGCGATTATGCTGCGAAAGGGATTCGTGTAGTTCCGAATGCGGTGGCTCGATATGGCGCTTACATTTCAAGTGGTGTCATTTTAATGCCAAGTTATGTCAACATCGGAGCTTATGTAGATGAAGGCACCATGGTAGATACCTGGGCAACAGTAGGAAGTTGTGCTCAAATTGGAAAACACGTGCATTTGAGTGGAGGTGTTGGAATTGGTGGTGTTTTAGAACCGTTACAAGCGGCCCCCGTAATCATTGAAGATGGTGCTTTCATTGGTTCAAGGTGTATTGTTGTCGAAGGAGTTCATGTTGGAAAAGAGGCGGTACTAGGCGCAAATGTTTGTTTGACAGGCTCTACTAAAATAATTGATGTTACGGGTAACGAACCCATTGAATACAAAGGAGTGGTTCCGGCTCGTTCAGTTGTTATTCCGGGAAGTTATACAAAAAAATTTCCTGCAGGTGACTATCAAGTACCTTGCGCCATCATAATCGGACAACGAAAAGCCTCTACCGATTTAAAAACGTCACTCAACGATGCGTTGCGCGACTATAATGTGGCGGTTTAATTAAGAATACATGAAGATACTAGTAGTCCAACAAAAAATGATTGGGGATGTGTTAATCAGTTCTATGATTTGTGAAAATCTAAAGAAAGCATATCCTCATGCTCAAGTGGATTACCTCGTCAATACGTTTACTACACCCGTTCTCGAAAACAATCCGTTTATCGACAACATCATTCTCTTTGAAGATCGATTTAGATCCAATTACCTGGCATTTTTTAAATTTTTACTCCAAATTAGGCAAAAAAAATACGATCTAGTCCTAGATCCCTATGCCAAATTGGAAAGCAGTTTAATTACCCTGTTTTCAGGTGCATCAAAAAGAATAGGGTACCAAAACAAAGGTTTAGGAATTGCGTATAATCATAAAGTTCCCCACCACAACCAACCCAAATCCTATTTTGGATTGGCAATCGAACGGAGAATCAATCTTTTTGAACACTTATTGCAAAATCACACCCTTGATCCATTTCCAAAACTACATCTTTTGGCAAACGAACAAGCAGAAATGGTTCCGGTTTTCAAAGCACATGGAATTGATATCACTACTGAAAAAGTCATTATGATTAGTATTTTGGGAAGTGAGACTAGTAAAACCTATCCCGAAGACTATATGGTTCAATTGATTGATTTTATAGCCGAGCATTTTGCGGTAAAAATCCTTTTCAATTACACACCAAAACAACAAAAAGAAGCACAATCTATCTTTAACAAGTGCCAAGAAAAAACCAAAAAGTGCATATTATTGGATTTGATTGGGAAGGATTTGCGTTCGTTTATCAAAATCATGCACCATTGCACACTTATTGTTGGAAATGATGGCGGCGCTGTAAATATTGCAAAAGCCTTAAAAAAACCTTCGTTTACGATTTTTTCTCCATGGATCAAAAAGGAAAGTTGGAGTATTTTTGACGATGGTGTGTTGAACAAAGCGGTACACTTGAACGATTACCAGCCCGAACTTTTTTCATCTAAGAAAAACAAAGAATTACAAGTCCAATATAAAACCTTATACCACGCTTTTAAGCCTGAATATTTCGTAAAGGAATTGGAAATGTTTTTAAAAAATAATGGCATATGAAAACCATTTTAGTTGACGCCTGGAATACATTTATTACTGAAGATGGAATTAATTTAGACTTGAAAAAGTTACTAGATTCTTATCCAAATAACAAAATTATTGTAACCAATGCAAATGCAGAGGAACAAACTACGTTTGGCATGCATAATATGCCATATCCCGTTTTTTCATTAGCCCATAACCCCAATAAATCGGATGCAAATTATTTTGAAATAATGCTACAACAGTTCAATTTATCAAGAGAAGATGTCGTTTATTTTGAACATAATTTAGATGCCGTTGCTTCAGCAAAATCTATAGGAATTACAACTTTTCATTACAACAAATTAGAAAATTTAGATAATCTAACTATCTTTCTGAATTCAAACTTATAAAACCTAATTATGTACGATATTACGCTTGAAGGAAAAAACATGCTAATTGCTGAGCGAATGCTTGAAAACATCGCTAAAACATTTCATTCTTGTAACATTGAATATTGGTTAGAAGGCGGAACACTACTTGGAATTAGAAGAGAAAACCGATTACTACCCTGGGATAACGACATTGATTTTTCTGTGAAATCCACTCAAATTGAAAAATTAGGTGGTTTTATTGATGCCCTCAAAAAATCAGGATATCGAGTAAAAACTAGACATTTTGATCGTACTAATGATTTTTTTAAAGCAGGTACTTTACGCATGATAAAAATTCGAGAAAAACGTTTTTTTGGTTTATTGAAAGGAAAAGTTTGTGCTGATATTTTTATCAAATACCCTATCGAAGACAAACACTATTGGGAAATTGCCAATAAAACAAAGTTTGTTCCTTCCAAATTTTATGAAAACTTTGAAACCATTTCTTTCAAAGAATTTTATTACAATACACCTGAATTAACAGACGAATATTTAACGTATCGTTACGGCAACTGGCAAACACCTGTAAAAGATTGGAATACGGCAACAGATGATAAAGCCTTAGCTTAGGATTTATTGTCTAATTTTAGCGTTTGCTTTAAAATAGTGCTGCTCACATTTTCAGTATAGGCAAAATATTCCACTGGACAAGAAGTTGCAGGAAATCTTCCTCTCCAATCATCACCTACTGAAATAGCGTCAATTTGGTATTCATCAACCACTTTTTGCTTATTTTTATCTACTTGAGGAATTACTTCATCTACATATTTAATGGCTTTCACTACATTCATTCGTTCATGAAATGGAATAACAGGTAATCTCCCTTTTTCTTTTTCGATTAATTCATCCGTTGAAACACCTACTACCAAATAATCACAAAGTTCCTTTGTTTTTTTTAATATGTTTAAATGTCCGTAATGAAAAATATCAAAACAACCTGAAGTATACATTCTTCTGTATTTTTTAGGCGTTTGAACTTCTTTAACTTTAATTTCATACGTTTTGAAATTACTAATTTCTATTACATAATTAGCACTTTGAAAAGTTGCATTTAATTCCGCTAAAATGGAAATTAATTCTTCATTGTTACCAGAAATCTTACTGATTAATAAAAAATCAAATATTACAGTAGAATCAGATTTAAATGTCCAATTGGGATATTTCTCAATAAATTTTTCTATAAAAGCGGATTCCATTTCTAAATAATATAAGTGATTAATATGTCAGACAAATTTATACAAAGATTTGATTTATAAAATCAAAAAAAATACTTTTAGCAAATAAAAAATAAAGTTACCTTTGGTTTTCGTTTTCAAAACAAAAAATATATGAAAATAGTAATTCTAGCAGCTGGTATAGGCTCCAGATTAGGGAATCCCTTTCCAAAACCCTTAACCCCTTTAAAAAATGGGAAGAGTATCATGGAAACTCAAATTGACAACATTTCTTCCAAATACGATATTGATGATGTAAACGTTGTAATTGGTTTTAAAAAGGACTTAATCATGGAACGCTTTCCAGAGCTGACTTACATTTACAACCCCTTTTTTGATCAAACCAATACCTCAAAAAGTTTGGTGAGAGCCTTAAAAAAATATCAAAACAATAGTGTATTATGGTTCAACGGCGATGTAGTTTTTGATGGAAAATTACTAGATATTTTAAATCCTTTCATCGAAGCTAATACCTCTTTTGTTGCCGTAAACACGAGTAAAGTGGCAGATGAAGAAGTAAAATACACCTTAAAAGACGGCTACATTAACGAGTTGTCAAAAACAGTAAAAAATGGCTTGGGCGAAGCGGTAGGAATCAATTTCATTTCGTCAAATGACATCAAAGCCTTCATTAACCGTTTAGAAGAATGTGATGCAAATGATTATTTTGAAAGAGGACTTGAACTGGCCATAGAAAAAGACCAAATTAAAATTCAAGCGGTGGATATTTCAAAATACAACTGTATGGAAATTGATTTCGTTGAAGATTTAGAAAACGTAAACAAACTATTATAACCATGAAATGTGTATTGTTTTGCCAAAATAATTATGCCTTTGGGATTTTAGAACCCATTAGGTCCTATTTAGCAGCAAACGGACACGATTATATCTGGTATGTAAACCCAAAAATTATTTCAGATTATCCTTATACCAACGAACCGCATACTACTGCAATTAGCGACTTAGTACTGTATGCAAGTGATGCGCTATTTGTGCCGGGTAACGAAGTTCCACATTATTTAAGAGGTCTAAAAGTGCAAATTTTCCATGGTTTTGCAGGTGAAAAAAAAGGACATTTTAGAATCCGACATTACTTTGATGTATACCTAACCCAAGGGCCCTATTTTACCGAAAAATTCATCGCATTAAAAAATAAATTCAAAAATTTTGAAGTCATCGAAACTGGCTGGCCAAAGTTGGATTGCTATGCTACTGAAAAATCAAAATTTGAAATTGAAAAAAAACAATTACTTGCGAAGTACAATGCCAATAAAGTATTATTGTATGCGCCTACATTTTCACCCAAATTAACATCAGCACCTCATTTAGTTGAACAAATAACCGCCTTGGCTACAAAGCACCCTGAGTACCTTATCTTACTAAAATTTCATCCTTTGATGGCAGAAAATTGGTTGGAAATATATCGAAAGTTAGCTCAAGATATACCCAATATCATTTTTGAAACCGAAAAAAACATCATTAAATTTCTGTTGATGGCCGATGTAATGATAAGTGATACGTCTTCGGTAATTTATGAATTTTTATTATTGGACAAACCCGTAATAACCTTTAAAAATATTTCAAAAAACATAGTTTGGGAAAACAGTTTTGACTACCAAGCTTTAGAAGCATTGGTTGCTAAAAATATCACAGAAGATCCGTTTGCAGCTTCAAGAAAAGAAATTTACGACAACTACCACCCCTTTAACGACGGAAAATCGGCTGAACGCATGGTAAAAGCTGTGGAAGATTATATCCAACGAAACGGAGTACCCGAAAAACGAAAATTATCCTTATTCAGAAGATACAAAATCAACAAAATGTTTTCGTTATAATTTTTGAATTCCGTTTGCGATCCTAAAAACTTTATTTTTTTTATTGTAGTTTCTTATTTCAGTATTCTTTTTTCGTTCGGTTTCACTAAAGTAGGCTCTGGAATGATCTAAATGCAAACATATTGCAGCATACCGAATTTGTTTAGCAACTATGCCATAATGATTCAAGCGCTCCCCAAGTTCACGATCCAATCCACCGTATTTCATTGCCTCATTAAATCCATTGACCGCCAATATATCTTTTTTAAAACAAGACGTGTTATGCCCATTGAATGTTTTTTTTGTAGGTGTTATCCAATTCATAAAACGTGCAAAAAAACTAATTTTAGTCAATTTAGATAATTTGAAATTGGCTTTTAGTCCATTTTGTAATAACCAAAAAATAGAAAAAGACTCTTGGTTTCTAATATTTTCAGCAGTTATCAATTTAGAGACCGCCATGGGCAATTTGAAATATCCACCCGAAAGAAAACAGCCTTCGGCTTTATGTTGTAAATGTTGTGCAATAAAATCTTTTCTTGGAATACAATCACCATCTGTGAAAAGTAAATAATCGGAATGCGCTTCCAGAATGGCTTTATTTAAAATTTTACACTTTTGAAAACCATTGTCTTCCTGCCATACATGAACAATAGGATGCACAAATCGAGAGGCATATGAATTTACAAGTGTTTTGGTTTTTTCGGTAGATCCATCATCGGCAACGACCAATTCAAAATCGGTCTCGGTTTGGCTGCAATAACCTTCGAGAACTTTTGCAAGCCATTCTTCCGAATTGTATGTAGAAACGATAACCGATACTTTCATCTAGCGAATTAAAAAGTGAAAAATACTACTTTTTCCAGAACTTCAATTTCTTTTTCCATCTTTTTTTTCGATAATATTGCTCTTGAAATTCTTGTGTAGCGCTCCACATAGCTCGAAAAACTTTTTCACTGTTTTCTCCCGATAATTTGGCATATTCATCACTCATGATCCTAATTACAGCCTCACTTGAAGTTAATTTAGAAAAATTCTTCATACGCTCTTGAAAAGTCAATTTTTTATCAAAATTTGTGCGATTCAAATCCACTAAATAAAAAGCAAACGTTCCATCCCCTGAATCACTAATTAATGTATTACCTGCTGAATGGTCAATGAATTCAATATTGGATTGGTGTAGTTTGTAAGTAAAAGCAACAAATTGTCGAAGAATAGCTTCTTTTTTCACTTCATCTTCAAGTTTTAATAATTCGCGAAATCTAAAATCGGTCTTTAAAAAAACACTAACATAATAACTGTCTTTTAATCCGATAGCATCAAAATTTTCAAAGAATGCTATTGGACTAGGTGTTCCAATACCTTTCTCTAATAATAATTGTGCATATTCAAACGAGCGTTTTGCTTTGCTTTTTCGAAAATAGGCATAGATGATTTTATTAAAAAAATGAGGTTTTTTAAAGGCTTTAATACAAATCGCGCTATCGTTTAATTCAAAGATTTTAAGACTATTTCGACTTCCTTTATAAACATAAGTACCTAAATTGGAATACTGAGCGATACATGCTTCAATGAAATCTTTATTAGCGGCAAATTC
>DALYCS010000061.1:0-689 GCA_031973615.1 Flavobacterium sp.
TTTCAGGATAGTCACCAAAAGTAAGTTTGCATTTTGTATGCAATAGCTGTTGCAAAGGAATAAAACTATAGTCCTTATTTTGGACCACTACCGCTTCATCTTTTGATAAGATAGTTTCGAGAAGTAGGCTTTGATTCTCGCCAATGGTATAAGCAATGCTTCCGATTTTATTTTGATTTTGCCCCATGTTGTATAGTGTAGGGACGATGAGTGGTGCATTTTGGAAATTACTATTTTGCTTGTTGATAGGAGCAGATAATGTATAAAAATTACCCAATTGATTTGTGTTTGAGCCCACAAAAATAGCTTGATCTTCATATTGTAATACCGCAGTAATACCAGTAAGTCCAAAACTTGATTTTACTTTTGGATATTGAAAATTAGTCACTTTATTTTCAAATACGGTTTGATATAAGGGGTGACTATAATTTATAGTAGTTATTTGTTTTTCAGTAGTTGAAAGCGCTGCATATTTTGGGGCTCCAAAATTTGCAGTAAAGGTATTCAAGGTACTTACCGAATTTTGTTGGTTCGGAATCAGGACAACGTTACCTCCCTTTTCATAAAAGGATTTTAATGTAGTTCCTAAAGCAAGGGGTAAATCCTCCAACTCGTTTAAAAGTATGGCCTCTTGATTTTCGATTTGATTGTAGTCTAAAGATTGTAATTCGGTACTTGTGAAGTTGAAT
>DALYCS010000061.1:699-1335 GCA_031973615.1 Flavobacterium sp.
ATCCGCTGTAAATAGGCGGCCTAAGAAATTGTTTTTTTCAGGAGAACCAATGGCTAAAACCGATGTTTTTTTGGGTGTTGAAATACTAAAATAGTAATCGTTATCATAGGCTAAGCTTTGATCTTCAATGTGAACAGTACCTTGGAATTCTTTTTTAGGAATCGTAATTTTAATTACCGCTTTAGGCTTCTCAAATTGAACCACAGTATTGGCTATGGCTTTGTTTTTACTAATAACCGATAACGCCACCTCTTTTTGTTTCAAGCCAAACGATTGCAACGTAATTTTTAATTCATAAAACTGATCCAAGATTTGCGAAATTTCAACATTTTCTAGGCACACATTCGAAACATATTCGGCTTGTGGCTGTATCAAATATACCGAGTGGTTTTGGGTTAAAGTAGTCGCTTTTTTGCTTTCAGTTTGAAGTGCATCTGTGATGATGATAAAATCTTTGGGCACTTGCTTTTTCTTTATTTCAACTTGGTTGAGTAAATAATCCAATTGAAAGGGTACAGCCGAATAGGATAAATTTTGCAAATCTTTCTGAATGGATTTGATATCGGTATCCCAAAATATTTCGGTATTAGTGAGTAGTGAAAACGTTTGGTTTTCGGGTAGTTCTTCTAATAATTC
>DALYCS010000061.1:1345-2960 GCA_031973615.1 Flavobacterium sp.
AACTACAACAACTCTAGGGTGCAAACTTAATTTCAATTCACCTTTTGGCCCTTTGGCTTGCATGGAAAACGAATTGTCTAAAAGAATAATCAAATCATTGCCTTTTTTTGCGGTTTTTTCATTTTCAAAGTAGGGTTGGGCAAAAGCAATAATCAGACAAGTTAATAAAATCAAACGCGTGGCTAACAATAACCATTTTTTGATTTTAGAACTTTTTCGGGTTTGTGTTTGAAGCTCTTTGAGCAGTTTTACGTTGGTGAAATATTCTTTTTTGAAACGACGTAATTGAAATAAATGCACCAAAATTGGTATAACCAACAGAAAAAGGAAGTAAAGAATTTCTGGATGTTTAAATTGCATTTAGTGGTAAGAATTTGTCAAAAGTACAAATTTCAATTGAAAATTAATAATTATCGTTTCTTTCTCTTTTCGTCTCTTTTGCGTTCGATGTTTCTATTTCTAGATTCCGTTTTTCGAGGTTTGCGTTTTCCAGGCCCACCAAGGTTTACTTTTGCATTTTTATCTTTTTTCTTATGAAAAGCTTCGCCTCCTTCTTTTTTGGGCGTTTTCAATAAAAACTTCATTTTTTTCTTCTCCTTTTCGAAATCCAAATAGCGTTCTTCTATTTTTAAATCTTCAGGGATAGGAAGTTCTTTTATTTCAGTATTCATCAATAATTCGACCTCAATTTTAGCTTCAATTTCACTCGGTGAAACCAAACTAATGGCAATACCTGTTTTATCAGCACGACCGGTACGACCAATACGGTGCATATATTTTTCAGGCTCTTCTGTAAATTGCAAGTTGATTACGTGAGTGATATCTGAAATATCTAATCCTCGCGCCATAATATCTGTGGTAACTAACCCTCTCAATTCACCGGCTTGAAAAGCAGCCATAGTATTTAATCGGTAGTTTTGTGATTTGTTTGAATGGATGACTCCAAATTGTTCTGGAAATTCGCTTTCTAATGTTTCAGATACCAATTCTACAATACGCTTGTTGTTGACAAAAATCAATACACGATCCATACCTTCAGTTTCGCGAGCCAAATGCTTCAACAGGTTTAATTTGGTCAAGAAATTTGGAGCTTGATACACAATTTGCTCGATTTGCTCTAAGGGTGTACCACTTTGTGCTAATGAAACTTCTTCTGGAAATTCGAAATATTCGTCTAACATCGCATCTACTTCTTCGGTCATGGTGGCCGAGAATAAGATGTTTTGTTTTTTACCGCGCATCATCGATAATATGGATGTTAATTGTGCTCTAAATCCTAAGTTTAAGATTTCGTCAAACTCGTCGATGACTAATTTTTGTAACACATCAAAACGGAGAACACCATCAAGTCCTAAATCCATTACACGTCCAGGGGTTCCTACCAAAATATCAACTCCTTCTGCTAATGCTTTTCGTTGGGTGTTGATGTTTACACCGCCATATATTCCAAGAGTTCTTACGCTCATGTATTTGGTCAATTTCTCAACCTCTTCCGCTACTTGTACCACTAATTCACGAGTTGGAACTAATATTACAACGCGTGGCGATTCGTTATTTTGAAATTTCCAATGTTTTAAAATGGGCAATAAATAAGCAAATGTTTTACCCGTTCCGG
>DALYCS010000061.1:2970-4151 GCA_031973615.1 Flavobacterium sp.
TAGGTGTTGGATGCACAAATCCCAATTCGTCTAACGCTTTTTGAAGCGATTTTGGTAAATCAAATGCTAGAAAAGTTTTCATGGTATAAATTCTGTATTATTTCGGTAATAAGGATCGCTTGATTGCAGTTGCAAGGCATAGCGGTATTTTAAGAACCGTTTCTATTTTTTGCAAAGGTACATAAACTTTTTGTAATGATTTTTCTAGAGATATAACATAGTTTGTTGCATTTTTACTTACTTTACATTTTAATTTTTGGAAGTACACCTGCTGGTTATACGGATTAGAATATGAATTATAGCAACTATCGCTTTTTTATGTTTTGTTGTTGTTTTTTTACATTGAGCGTTTTTGCGCAGGTAAAAGAACAAGAGAAAGATAGTGCTAAAATTTATCAGGATATTCATGATTTGTCACAGAAAAGTAAATTCAATAAATTGGTGTATAAATTACTTTTTCGCCCCTCAGCATTGATTGCTGATACAGCTGTTTCCCAAAAGAGTATCCACAACAAAGGAATAATTGCACATAAAGCTTCTGGAAAAATTATTCGTACTATCAGTATCGAAACCTTAGATCCCTTTGGGTATTCAATTAATAATGAATCCAAAGTTCCTAAAAATGGTGTGGATCGTTTTGGAAATGCCATCCACATTAAGACCAAAGAATTTACGATTCGCAATTTAGTTTTGTTTAAAAAAAATGATCTGTGCGATTCGCTTTTGTTGAAAGAAACCGAACGTTTGATTCGGAGTCAGCGCTATGTTAGGGAAGTAACTGTAGTTCCAGTGCTCTTGGAAACTGCTTCCGATTCGGTAGATATTAAAATTAGGGTATTGGATTCCTGGTCGTTGATTCCCAATGGTAGTTTGTCGGGAAATCAAAACAGTATAAAACTCACAGAGCGAAATATTTTGGGTTTTGGACATCAAATTTCGGGAGAAGTAGCGAATAATATGGCTTCCAATGAACAAGCGCGATATGCTCAATACAGTGTGAGTAATATCAAGAATAGTTTTATTCGTTTGGATCTTACCTATACAAATGAATACAACAACGACAGTAAGCGAAGCATTGCCATAACAAGACCTTTTTATTCTGTAGTCGCAAAAAATGCAGGAGGTTTGGAGTTTGAAAACAGACGACTTACCGAATTTTTCCCGGTAGCCGATACGTTGCT
>DALYCS010000061.1:4267-9106 GCA_031973615.1 Flavobacterium sp.
AACCCTCATCGCTGTATGATGTAACTCATTTTTTTACAACAGAAAAGAATAGCATTGGTTATCTTGGGATTTCGCGCCAACGTTTTTACCAAGATAAATTTATTTTCAATTATGATATAACTGAAGATATTCCGTATGGAGAAAATGCAGCAATAGTAATGGGGTATCAAAACAAAGGCGATCGTTCGCGATGGTATTCGGGTTTAGCGCTTTCTCAAGGCAAAAAATATAGGTTCGGATATCTTAGTAGTTTTATGGAGTGGGGAAGTTTCTATAACCAAGGCAAAACCGAACGAACCGCTTTTAAAATTGGGTGTAATTATATCAGTCCGTTGTGGTATCTAGGAAAATGGAAATTGCGGCAATTTATTAAACCTACATATATCTGGGGAAACAATCGCGATGCTTCATTCAAAGACCAATTAACCTTAAACAATTATTATGGCATTGAAGGATTTAACAATCGCATAATTGGAACGCAAAAATGGTTGGTTTCCCTGCAAACCCAAACTTATATGCCGGGGCTTTGGAATGGTTTCCGATTCAGCCCCTACATTAATGTTTCCATGGGGTCTTTGGGAAATAAAAATGCAATTTTTGATAGTAAGGTGTATTCAAAATTTAGTATTGGTGTTCAAATAAATAACGATTATTTGGTCTTTAATAGTTTTCAAATTTCGTTTTCATATTACCCTTCCATTCCGTTTGAAGGAAACAATTTGTTAAAAACCAATTCGTTTGAAAATACCGATTTAACGATAAAAGACTTTCAATTGGGTAAACCAGCCTATATTCGTTATGAATAATTAAATGGTCATTGAAAATAGCTTGGTTTCGGGAGCTTTTCGATTCATGTGTAAATCAAAAGCCATACAAATGTTACGTACAAACGGTTTTCCTTTTTCGGTGACGGTAATAGAATCTGCTGTGCGCACTAGCAAACCGTCTTGTTCTAATTCGTTTAAATGTTTCAAAACCATAGGCAATTCTGAAAATTGTAGGTTTGGATCTTCCCAAGAGGTTTTGAATTGGCACATCAAATTCAATATGTGTTTTCTTATGACGATGTCTTCAGGGCTGAGTATGTGTCCGCGATAAACGGGAAGCGGATTTATGGACAAGCGTTCATAATAATCTTCAATCGATTTTTCATTTTGAGCAAAGGCATACCAACTGTCGCTAATGGAAGAAACGCCTAGTCCAATCATTAGTTGGGTTTTTGAAGCCGTATACCCCATAAAATTTCGATGTAATTTTCCTTGCTGCGCCGAAGTAAATAAACTGTCATTTGCTAAGGCAAAATGATCCATTCCAATTTCGTGATAGCCATTTTTTGCCAATAATTTTTTGCCTTCTTCATAAAGTTGTCGTTTTTCATGATCTTTAGGCAAATCATTATCATGAAAGCCACGCTGTCCATTTCCTTTGATCCATGGTACATGTGCATAACTATAAAAGGCCAAACGATCGGGATGTAAAGAATTCGTTTTGTCGATGGTATCTAATACATTATTTAAGGTTTGAAACGGGAGTCCGAAAATTAAATCATGACTAATAGAAGTATATCCAATTTCTTTGGCCCAATAAGTAACTTTTGCAACGTTATGAAACGGTTGTATGCGGTGAATGGCTTCTTGTACATTTTTTGCATAATCTTGCACCCCAAAGCTAACCCGTCTAAAGCCCAAATCATACAAAGTTTGTAAATGTTGTTTGCTCGTATTGTTGGGATGACCTTCAAAACTAAACTCATAATCTGCGGCATGTGTTGCCCGTTCAAAAATGCCTTGGATCAGTGTTTCTAAATTTTCGGGTGAGAAAAAGGTGGGTGTGCCACCACCTAAATGAATCTCTTTGATGCTGGGGGAACTCGCAAATAACTCGCAATACCCTTTCCATTCTTTTAATATGGCTTGAATATAGTCATATTCTACTTCATGTCGTTTTGTGATACGTTTGTTGCAGCCACAAAACGTACACAAACTTTCACAAAAGGGGAGGTGAATGTAAAGACTGATGCCTTCGGTTGCATTGGATTCATTGAATGATCGAATAACGCTGGCTTTCCATGCTTCTTCATGAAACAAATCTTCTTGCCAATAAGGTACCGTAGGATAACTCGTATAGCGAGGACCCGGTATGTTGTATTTTTGGATTAAAGAAAGTGACATAGAACTACAGTTATTCAGGCAACGAAATTAGCGTCCTTTAATAAACAAAAAAATGACATTTATCATCTGTAACAATTATTACAGATCAGCGCAGTTTTGTGTTGTATTTTTGTGGTATAAATAACAACAATAATGAATCTAAAATTTAAAGAAATAATTCAGTCTAATGATTTGGTGTTGGTTGACTTTTATGCCGATTGGTGTGGTCCTTGTAAAATGATGTCTCCCGTATTGCAAGAGGTAAAAGCAACTATGCAAGAGGCTGTAAAAATAATTAAGGTAAATGTAGATCAACATCAAGATCTCGCCAGTCATTTTATGGTGCGAGGTGTGCCTACATTAATGTTATTTCAAGAAGGGAAAATGTTGTGGCGGCAATCGGGCGTATTGTCTGCTCAAGATTTAGTAAAAATAGTTAGCACGCATACAAAATAGCATCTTGTTATTGTAAGTAATGACTATTTAAAAAAAAATCCCGCTTTAGCGGGATTTTTTTTTAAATATCGTCAAAATCAATATTGGTAAAACTTTCTGCCGATTTCACTTCGTCTGTGGTTTCAGTGTAGTTTTCTCTTTTGAAATCTTTTTGGTGTCTTTCTGAAATAACTTCTTCTCCTTTTTGATCCAATACAAAATCTACCATTTCGTCTAATATTTCTCTAAACGCTGCAAAATCTTCTTTGTATAAGTAAATTTTGTGCTTTTTGAAATGAAAAGAACCGTCTTCTTCGGTGAATTTTTTACTTTCTGTAATTGTAATGTAGTAATCGTCTGCTTTAGTTGCTCTTACATCAAAGAAATATGTTCTTCTTCCTGCTCGCAATACTTTAGAAAAAATATCTTCTTTTTCTATCATTTCATTTTCTCTCATAATCCTACTTTCAAGTTAATTAGTTATAGCGAATCAAAAATCTAAAAAAAAATCGGATAAAACAATAGTTTAGTTAATTTCTTTTTCTGAAAGTTGTTTCACAAACAATTCTTTGTAATATCCGTTCAAGGCCATCAATTGATTATGATTGCCTTTTTCTATGATTTTACCAGCTTCTAAAATTAGGATTTTGTCTTTGCAGTACTCCAAGAGATTATGGAGAATGGTTTCTTCGGTTTCTGTATCCACCGCACTTAAGCAATCGTCCAAGAGTAATATGGGGGCATTTTTAATGAGCGCACGTGCAATAGATACACGCTGTTTTTGGCCACCCGAAAGCGTAATACCACGCTCTCCTAAAACGGTTTCATATTGATCATTAAATGCCATGATGTTGTCATGAACCACCGCTTTTTTAGCAGCAGCTATAACTTCTTCATCTGTTGCCTTTTCGTTACCAAATTTGATGTTGTTTTTGATGCTGTCTGAAAACAAAAAAGCATCTTGCGGTACCACACTTATTTGATTGCGTAAGTCATACAGGTTTACCGATGTTATGGGTTGGCCATCAATGGTGATTTGACCTTCATTAACATCATACAATCTACTGATTAACGATAATATCGTCGATTTACCAGAACCTGTTTTCCCTAAAATCGCCAGTGTTTTGCCTTTTTCAAGTGTGAAAGAAATGCCCGACAAGGCTTTGATATGCGTGTCTTCGTATTCAAAACTCACGTTGTCAAAAATGAGGTCTCCTTTTATTGTTGTGGGCTCTTGCGTAGGGTTGGTAATCTCAGGTGCTTCATTTAAAAATTCATTGATGCGTTTTTGAGAGGCTTCGGCTTCTTGCACTAATGACGAAACCCAGCCTAAAGATGCCACCGGCCATGTGAGCATGTTGATGTATAGAATAAATTGTGCGATGACTCCGATACTTTTAATTTCAGGGTCGTTTTCAATATACATAGTACCACCTACATAGACTACCACGAGGTTGCTCAATCCAATGAGTAAAATCATCAGCGGACCAAACAATGAATTGACTTTGGCAAGGTCCATGGCTTTGCGATTGCTTTCTTGTGTTAAGAATAAAAAATCCTTTTGTTTTTTTCCTTCGATGGCGTAAGCTTTGATGACGCGAATTCCAGAAAAAATTTCTTGTGTGAAGGTAAATAGATTGGATAAGTTTTTCTGAAATGCGCCGCTACGTTTGTGAATTTCCGAACTTATTTTAAAAATACTGTAGGATAGTAGTGGTAAAGGAAGCAACGAATACAGCGTCAGTTTAGGCGATATATTGTACATGTAAATGATCACAATGGTAAAGCGCATGATGGTATTTAAGGAATACATGACAGCCGGCCCCACATACATTCTTACTTTGCCCACATCTTCACTGATCCGATTCATTAAATCACCGGTGCGGTTTCTTTTGTAAAAGTGTTGCGATAAATTTTGATAGTGGTTGAATATTTCATTTTTAAGATCAAATTCTACATGTCGCGACATTACAATTAGCGTTTGTCGCATTAAAAAAGTGAAAAATCCAGCAATAATGGTCGTTGCTAAGATGTACAAAATGTTTTTGAGTAATTCATACTGAAAGACATCAACGTCTTTGTGTTCCGATTTTATATAATCTTCAATGACTTTGATGGAGTTTCCAATTAGTTCCGGAGTAAACAATGAAAAAATTTGGGCCACAATAGTAATCAACAATCCTAACAGGAAGCGATATTTGTATTTGATAAAATATTTGTTTAAATATTGTAATTCTTTCATTGTATTGTTTGT
>DALYCS010000062.1:0-9028 GCA_031973615.1 Flavobacterium sp.
GTTAAATTAACATCGTTAATTGTACGAATCATGAATTGATAATCGCTATTGTATTTGGTCATTACTCCACGAATTTTTCCGTTTTTAGAAGGTACTGCATTGGCAGCAAATGTTGCAAATTCACTTACTCGTAAAATCACTTTATTTCCAAATTGATCTGAAATTTCATGATTTGTGGCGCCACCTAAACTATTGAGGGAAGCATCATAATATTTCTTTCCTAAAGAAGCATCTGTAAATTGTACGGCATCAAACTCAATTAACATGTTCAAATATTGATCGTTTTTAGCTTGAGCAATCGTTAGATTTTTGACAATCGTATTTTCATTTACATCGGTACAAGAGCGAAGAATGACATCTTTGTATTCTACTCCAGAAATTCGACCGACTCCATTGTTATAAGAAGACCCTAGAACAGTGCTTCCGTGTTGTTTGTTAAAATACCGATTTTTGTCTAATTTGATCGTTACTTTTCTGCCCGGTTCAAATTCTGTGTATAAGTTGTAATTGTCTACCGGCATGCTAAATCCTTTCAAACCGTCTAAAGACATCATGGAGATGGATTTATAGAAATTTCCACCTTCATCACTTGAAGTTACATAGGCTTCAATATAATCTACTACCGTTTCAGAAGTTGTATAAGGAACTGCGGTTGCAGTGGCAATATTGGTAATGTCGCTTACTTCTTTAGTTTTAGCTATGGTAATGCACTCATTGGTAAGATTAGGCACCCCATATTCGTCACCGTTTACACAACTTGATAAAGTTGCTAACATTAGTGTTGTTACTATTAATTTATAATTTTTCATACGGATTAATTTTTAGTAATTTTAACATTATCAACTTCCCAAGTCATTGAAGCTGAGGAAGTAGAAGTGTATTTGAAAGCAACGTGTACCGTTTCTCCAATAAAGGAAGAAATGTCAATTTTACCAGAGTTGGTCCAAGTATAGGAATTCGAAGCATCTAATGTTGCCGTAAGATCGGTCCATGTAGCTGCTGCTGGATCTCCTCCTGAATAATTAGAAGAAATTTTAATCTCTAAAACATTTCCGGTAAAGCGCGAGGCCGTTTGGAAAGACAAACTCGCAGCGGTTAGTCCGTTTAAATCTACAGCAGGTGAAATCAACCAATCTTCATTGGCATTGTTTGTACCGGCATAACCCGACATTTTTGCGCAATTTCCAGGATTGCCATATTGCGTATCAAGTGTCCAAGCTTGCGTGCCCGTAGCACTGAACTTTGTCCAGTCTGCCCAATTGGTTTCAAAGCCATCCGTAAAGGCATATTCGTATACGGTAGGAATCACATAATCGTCATCTCCTACACAGCTTGTTACTGAACTTGAAACAAGTCCGAACAAAAATATTGTTTGTATAAATTTTATTTTCATTGTATATTTTTTTAGAAGTTGATGTAGAAGTTAACGAAGAAAGTTCTTCCGTATCCATAAAAATATTTTGTGCCAAAAGAAGGAGTTCCGTTTGCTTGATCGGCTTGTAAATCAGGGAAAGTTGCTTTTCTAGACTGTTCAAATCCCCCTGTTTTATATTGTAGGTCAAATAAATTGTTTACCGAAGCAAAGAAACCAACGGTGTTTCTATTGGCTTTGCTAATTCTCCAAGATTTTCCACCTGTTAAATTAACCAAGGTAAATGCATCAAATTTTTCTTGTCTTAATATTGCTCGAACCGTTTCAGGAGTTGCTCCCGCATAATTGTCACCTGTAGCACTGTCGATACTAAAATTGTCAGTTCGTAAGATATTGGCAAAATCAACATAGCTGTTGGCCAAATAATTTACGTTAGCACCCACCCACCAGAAATTTGGATCGCGGTATTCTAAACCAAAAGAGGCAGCGGTTTGCGGCATTCCCGCTTGGTGGTAATTCTTGATGTAAACGGTTCCGAAATCAGTTAGTGAATTGGCGCCTGTTGCTGCTAATGCATCATCGTTGGTTTTCAATTTGGCATTATCTGAATAGATATATTGTCCGTATGAAGCTGCTGCAGTAGCTTTAATAGTAGAAGTAATGCTATATTCTAAACCAAATTCTACTCCCATATTTTGTTTGTCAATACCAGTAACAATTTCACTTACAAAAGTATCTTCATCTCCTCCATCATCACTTCCAATTCCTTCTCCATAGAAGAATGAAATTTCAGAAGCGTCTTGAATTTTAGTATAGAAACCGGTCAAACGCGCTTTTAATTTTGGCGTTCTCAAAATATAACTTGCATCAGCACTAGCAATACGTTCGCTTTGAAGGTCTGGTGTGATTACATTGTTTAAACGCGCATTTGAAAATGTATTTCTTAAGCTAGGCGCTTTAGTTTGATATAATCCATTGAAATCAAAATAATTTCTTCCGTTTAATTTATAGGTTAATCCTCCTTTGAATCCAAAATTTTCAAAGGTTATACGTTTACCTTTTCCAAAAGAATTGTCTGCGTAGATTCCATTACGGTACAGACCTTCTCTTTGGTATTCTGTGCGACTAAAATTTTGGGCCAAATAAAAATCTACTTTATCATAGGTAAATTTAAATTGGGTAAATCCGTCAAAAGTTAAGGCATGTAATAAGTAGTTATAGCCATAGGTTTGGTTTTCGCCCACGCGTCTATCTGGATTATTTAAATCAGATTGACTTGCATTACCTGCATAAAAAGGATCAATATCTAGAAAATATTGCCCACCCATTAAGTCCATTAAGTTTTGGTGGTTGTGTGAGCGAAGTTTTCTCACATTAATACCTGCATTCAAAACAATATGGTCTGATAAACTGGAGTTTAAAATAGAGTTTGCATTCAACAAATTGTCGTCGGTACGGTCTTCATACAACACATAAACACTTCTACCGGCAAATGCACTATTTTGGTTGGCAATATACATGGCATTCCAATCAATTTGACTGTTGGCTTTAAAGGTGTTGTCAATATTATCTAACTGTGTTTGTGTAAAGCCCCCTAGGTTGCTGTAATAACTTGATAAATTTTTATAATAAGTTGGGTCTGGATTGTTTCCCAACTGATAATCTATTCTAGAATTTCCAATAGTCCCTGTTTGAAAAGCAACATTGGTATTTAGATTTGATTTGTCGGATAATTTCCAAAAATGAGACAACATTATGATAGGCTCATCGATGTTTTTTTCTCTCGAATTGCGCTTTCTTCCGTCTTGCCATCCCCAGTAGGAGTTATATGTTATCCCCATCAAATCATTCACTTCTTTAGTGTTTGGAGACGTTTTTCCTCTGCTGTTTTGTGCATATATAGCGGTTAAATTCAAACTGTGTTTGTCGTTGATTTTTTTCTCAACACTAGCAAATAATGAATTTGCAGCATAGTCAGTTCCTTCAAAGTATCCTTCTTGTGCCCATCTTCTAGAAGCTGAAACTACAAAGGCCCATCCGTCTTTGTCCATTCCAGAAGCATAGGTTCCCATGGTTCTCCAACTGTAATTGGTGTTGGTTCCCGACATAGAAATGCGAGATCCTGGTCGGTAAAAAGAGGCACGTGTGTTGATTTCTTGCGTTCCTAATGCACTTCCAAAGGTATAATCTGAAGGCGAAGAACCCATAGTAAATTCTTGATTACGAGTGGCATCATTTAATCCCCCCCAGTTACTCCATTGGGGTCTGCCATCGTATAATTTATTCATCACAATACCATTGATCATTGTGGTACCGTATTCATTGTCGAGTCCTCTAATTCTAAAACGTGATTGTCCCCAATTAAAAGCCGCCGCTTGTTGGTAAGCGTCTCTCGTAGCTTGTAACAAGCCCGAAGTACTTTCCGATCCACTGTTGTCGTCTCCCAAATCGTTTTCTGTAATGGTAACCAAACTCAATTGTTGTTCGGTGGTAATATCTTCTTCCAATAAAATAGTACCCAAGTCGATGGTTTCTCCTTTTGAAGGTTCCAATAGTAAGGTTTGTGTGTTGTATCCCGCCGATTTAATGACCAATGCTTGCTCTCCCGAAGGCAATGTCTGAAAAACAAAGTTTCCCTCAACATCAGTTAAAGCTGATTGGTTGTTGCTTTGTAGGACGGCCACAACGTTTTGCAATGGTTTTTGACTTTTAGCATCGATTACCTTACCTTTTAAGGCCGGATTTTGTTGTGCAAAAACAAAAACAGCTTGCAGCACAAATAAAGTGCTCAATACAAGTTTTTTCATAAAGATTATTAAAATGAATACTAAATTAATGCTAAGTCGTTCAGAACTAAACAGCTTACAAATGTATAACTTTTAACAATATTATTTACCTTTGACCCAAGTTTTGTTATAAACATAACTAAATAAACAAGCTACTTATATGAAAATTAAGCACTACATTTCTGTTTTTATTGTGATTTTATCCATTGGCTCCGGTTTTGCCCAAGACAAAAAATTTAAAGTACACACGGTCGCTTTTTATAATTTTGAAAACTTATTTGATACCATTAACGATCCAGACACCTATGATGAAGAGTATACACCTGCCGAAGGTTGGACGTTAAAAAATTATAAAAAGAAATTAGACAATCTAAGTAAGGTATTGATTGAATTAGGCACAAGTGAAAATCAAAATAATGCCCCCGTAATTATTGGGGCTTGTGAGATTGAAAACCGAAAAGTATTAGAAGATTTAACAAAACACCCTACATTAATTAATAAAGGGTATAAGGTCGTTCATTTTGATTCGCCCGATAAACGCGGAATCGACGTGGGGTTTTTATACCAAGAAAAATATTTTCAACCCATAAGTTATATTAATGTGCCTTTGTACATATATGAAAATGAGACCGCTGCCGATAAAAAAGACAAAAAAGAAGTAGAAGAGACCGATGATAAAGGAGCGGTAGATGCTAAAACCAAACGAATTTATACCCGCGACCAACTTTTAGTTACTGGTTTATTAGACGGAGAAGAAATAAACATTATTGTAAATCACTGGCCTTCTCGATCGGGTGGAGAGAAAAAAAGTAGCCCTTACAGAGAAGCCGCCGGGCGATTGAATAGAAAAATCATGGATTCTATTATTAAAATCAACCCGAAAGCAAAAATAATTACAATGGGTGATTTAAATGACGGTTCATACAACAAAAGCGTAAAAGAAGGAATTGGTGCAAAACTAAAAAAAGAAGAACTGAAAAAACCTGCTGATATTTTTAATCCCTTTGAACAAATGGCAAAGGACGGCCATGCCACCCTATTCTATAGAGATTCTGGGGATATTTTTGATCAAATCATGGTGAGCCAACAATTTATCCCAAAAGATAAAAACGATTATTCTACACTAAAATATTGGAAAGCTGGAATTTACAACAAACCTTTTCTGATACAAAAAACAGGGCAATGGAAAGGATATCCTTTGCGAAATCAAAATGGCGTTCCCGGTTTTTCAGATCACTTTCCAGTATATATTTATTTGGTTCAGGAAGTAAAATAGAAATAAAGAGAAGCAATAAAGGTTGGTTGAAACTAAAAGCACAACTAACCTTTTCCTTTTACTAACTTTACCTTTTCAATAACAACAAAATGGCAACAGCAAAACCCTTCAACTTACAAAATTGGATTCAGGAAAATAGAGCGCTTTTAAAACCGCCTGTTGGGAACAAAAATGTATATTTCGATTCAGAGGATTATATTGTAATGGTTGTGGGCGGTCCCAATGCCCGAAAAGATTATCACTACAACGAAACCGAAGAATTATTTTACCAACTAGAAGGTGAAATTACAGTCTTTATTCAAGAAGACGGACAAAAAAAAGCCATGAAACTTTCGGCAGGAGACATATATTTACACCCGGCCAAAGTACCTCATTCTCCGGCAAGATCGGAGGGTTCTGTTGGATTGGTAATCGAAAAAAAACGCGCCGGAAAAGGTTTTAACGATGGCTTGTTGTGGTATTGCGACCATTGCAATCATAAATTACACGAAGTCTACTTCGAATTGCACGATATCGAAAAAGATTTTTTACCTCATTTTCAAGAGTTCTTTACTTCTGAAGAAAAAAGAACGTGTAAAAAGTGTGGCACTGTAATGGAAACCAATCCAAAGTATACAAAATAACTGAAGGTGATCCGTAACATTTGCAACGTAACATTTGAAATATATTTTTTACCTTTGATAAAAATTTAACAAAAACCGAATAAAAAGTTATAAAATGATATCTGAAGCAGCAATTCAATTTGGTATGCAAGACGCTTTGCAACAATTAGGCATTAAAGAAATTAACGAAGGAACTTCTACAGGAACGAAATGGTTCTCTAACGGAAAAATCATCGAATCGTATTCTCCAGCCACTGGTGATTTGATTGGAAAAGTAAAATCTTCTACCAAAGAAGATTATGAAACGGCCATGAAATCTGCAGAAGAAGCGTTCAAAACTTGGCGTTTAGTTCCGGCTCCAAAAAGAGGGGAAATCGTGCGTCAAATGGGAGATGAATTACGCAAAAATAAAGAAGCCTTAGGGAAATTAGTGTCTTTTGAAATGGGTAAATCGTATCAAGAAGGTTTGGGTGAAGTCCAAGAAATGATTGACATCTGTGATTTTGCAGTAGGATTATCGCGTCAATTACACGGTTTAACGATGCATTCAGAACGTCCAATGCACCGCATGTATGAGCAATGGCATCCGTTTGGAATTGTAGGCATCATTTCGGCGTTCAACTTCCCAGTAGCGGTTTGGTCTTGGAATACAATGTTGGCATGGATTTGTGGCGATGTTTGTATTTGGAAACCCAGTTCTAAAACGCCTTTGTGTGGTGTAGCGTGTCAAAACATCATTCAAACTGTATTAGAAAGAAACAATTTACCAGAAGGCATCAGCTGTTTAGTAGTGGGTAACGAGTCTGGGGATTTAATCAATAACGACAAACGTATTCCATTGGTATCGTTTACAGGTTCTACTAGAATTGGTCGTCATGTATCCAAAACAGTGGCGGAACGTTTCGGAAATACCATCTTAGAATTAGGTGGAAACAACGCGATTATCGTTTCAAAAGAAGCCGATTTATCCATGGTATTGGTAGGAGCAGTATTTGGAGCGGTAGGAACAGCAGGGCAACGTTGTACGTCAACTCGTAGATTAATTGTGCACGAAAGTGTGTACGATAAAACATTAGACGTTTTAGCAAAAGCCTATGCGCAGTTAAAAATCGGAAATCCATTAGATGCTAACAATCACGTAGGTCCACTTATCGATAAAGGTGCGGTACAAGATTATTTAAATGCAATCGAAAAAGCAAAAGCAGAAGGCGGAAGAGTTATTGTAGAAGGCGGCGTTTTAGAAGGAAAAGGATACGAAAGTGGATGTTATGTAAAACCCTGTATTATCGAAGCGAAAAACGAATTCGAAATCGTACAACACGAAACCTTCGCTCCGGTTTTATACGTAATGAAATATAGCACTATTGAAGAAGCTATTGCGATGCAAAATGCCGTTCCTCAAGGATTATCGTCTTCGATCTTTACCAACAACATGAGAGAAATGGAATTATTCCTTTCGGCAGCGGGTTCTGATTGTGGAATTGCCAATGTAAACATTGGAACATCTGGAGCCGAAATTGGTGGTGCGTTTGGTGGTGAAAAAGAAACAGGCGGTGGCCGTGAGTCGGGTTCTGATGCGTGGAAAGCGTATATGAGAAGACAAACCAACACCATTAACTACGGAACAGCGTTACCGTTAGCGCAAGGTATTAAGTTTGATTTGTAAAATTAAGTGATTAGTGAAAAGTAATTAGTTCCTTTTTGGATATAGAAAAAACCCTGCAATTGCAGGGTTTTTTGTTTTACTTTGTAGGCACGGAATGTAATTCCGCGCTATCGAGTTAAGAGATTAGTGAAAAGTAATTAGTGATTAGTTACTTTTTGGATATAGAAAACCCTGTAATTTCTTGCGGGGTTTGTTTTATTAAAAAAACGACTAATTATTCTCTTACAAATTTTTTGTACACCTTTTGTCGGTTCCAATCAATCACTAGAATATAATTTCCAAGAGTTAATTTGGGATAATGAAGTGTTATTTTTTGATCAGTAACATAAACAATTGTGTTTTCTACGAGCGCACCATTAACAGAATAGACCGTAAATTGAACATTCGTATTTACTACCTCTTTGAATTCGATGTGAATAGTTCCGTCACTTGAAGGGTTGGGGTATAATAGCAACGTTGCATTATTTTTATGTTCAAAATCAATAGTGCTCAATAGAGTACTTTCAAAAATGGGTAGTTTTACGTAATTGCCCCCCAAAACTTGAGCGGCTTCACTTTCAGACATGCACAACCAATCTTGCATTACGGTTGTATACAATTGGCGGTAGTCAAATTGCATGGGCACCTGGTCGTTTACAGTTGCATTATTGGGCAATACAGGACTAGTGCCTATCATACCAGGAATCGGGTAAGCAGTAGTTGCAACTGCACTCGGACTTGTATTTAAAGCGCCTCCAAAAAATATAACCGGAGCAGCAGCACCATGATCGGTTCCCATACTCGCATTGCTTTTTATTCTTCTCTATGAGATGTTTTTAACTCAATTACAGCAAAATCTTCTTTACCCATAAAGGTAATTTCTTGTTGAAATGCCGCAATAGCCTGCGACAACAACGTCAAATTTATCGCTTGTGAACCTTGCGTTTTATCAGTGCTATTAACTTGATTTTCATGTGTATCGTGTGTATTGGGGTGATTTACAATATATACCGGTGTTTGCAATCCTCCGTTAATTAGTTTGGCCACTATTTTTAATTGATCGGCTAGTTTATTGTTCGTAGGATAAGTTACTCCCGAGTTCAAAGGACTGTTATATGCGGCTTGTATGACATTTCTATACACATTACTTTGGTCTTTCATCAACCGAAGAAATGTAAGTTCGTGTCCATAATCAGAATTAGGCGCAGGATCGGTAATGCCATTTATGACATTTAAAAGGGCATTCGGATCGGGAGCACTATATCCCATATTCATATTTGGGCCTTGTAATGAAAAAGGCAGTGTGGAACCTATTTGTATGGCTAATGGATCCGGCATTTCGGCTGA
>DALYCS010000063.1:0-9014 GCA_031973615.1 Flavobacterium sp.
TGGTGGCGGTTTTGGTAGCGGAAGCTTTGGTAGCGGATCATCTGGAGGCTTTGGCGGCGGTTTTGGTGGGGGTGGTTTCTCAGGCGGCGGAGCAGGCGGGAGTTGGTAAATACACATAAAAAAAGGGCTTACATTGTTAGCCCTTTTTTTATTATAAAAATTGATAATTTTGAATTTGATTTATTCCAACGGATCGTGCATTTAACACATTGCCTGTGTTGTCTATAATAAATGCTACAAACTCTGCATTTTGTGTATTGGTAATTGATGTTAATGGAATAGTAAATTCACGTGAAAATTCATTTCCGGTATTTGAATTGGTTATTGCATCACCAGTAGTGTTGGTTAAAATAGATCGCAACACATGATCGTGGACAAAATTCTGAATGATATCATCACCATTAAAAAATGTCGTATAGTTCACTTGGTCATAAACGAATCCACTTTCTAATTGGTAAACGACTAAACTCAATTGGTTGAAATTGTCTGAAAACAAGCCGTCTACTGTTAATTTGATAGAATTGCCTAGCGTTTCTGTTTTCAGTTTTAAACCTAATCGCTTGTTGACTTGTGTTTGTGTGACTACCATTCCTAAGTTATTATACTCTAATGGCGTCCATCTTGTTTTTCTATTGATATACGCTTTTGGATATCCACCATTAGGTTCAAAGGCAGAAGCATCAAAATTGTAGGGATCATAACTCGCGTCGGTTGGATTAGAACTCGAGCGATGAATGGCTACTTTTATCAACTGATCGTCATTTGCGCCTAATTGTTGGCTTGCTTGTTCAAGTGCTTCAACAACTCTAGGACAGTTTCCACACCAAACTCCCGTATAATCTTCCACCATGACATTGCTTTTGAATGCAATAAGTGATCCATCGTGGTAAGTAACTTCTACGGAGTTTTCTGCTGCAACACCGTTGTATTTTGCTGTTACTAAATATACGCCTACTTCATTTTTTATGAAGGTATTCGATGGTAGTGCTACACCATTTACATAAAATGTAGTTTCGTCGGTTACTTCATCACCATTGTTTTTTACTAAATGTAATGTGGTGGTTTGATTGATGATTCTAGTAGTTTCGTTAGAAGAAAGTATTAATCCGTCTATCGATTCTAGAATGGTATATTCTTTTGAACAACCAAGAAGTGAAAATATGAGTAGGAAATAGCAATATTTCATCGGACTTATTTTTTGTAAATTTTTACAGCATCCATTAATCCCTCTTGACTTTTGAAATTGATAAAATATAAACCAGTTTGGAATGCTGCTACATTCAGATTCGTATTTTCTGTCAATTGTCCAGATGTAATGATTTGTCCTTGAAGATTTAGTATGCTGTAGGCTACAGGTTTGCTAATTTCTAATCCAATATTATTTTGTGCCACAGTATTTAAAACTTTAACACCCATTTCACTTAGTTTGTCCTTTTGTTCAATGCTTAACGGACCTTGGTAACGGTATGTTAGATTAAAACTAGTTCCAACAGTATTCCCATTTAAATCTCTCGTAGAAATACGAAATGAAAAATCCATTGGGTAATTAGTGCCATCTCCAGGATTAAAATTTTTAAAACTATCGTTAAAACCTACGGTATTACCACCAGCAGTAATTACGTTCTGATAATTAGGATAGGTTCCATTCAATGCAACACTAGGGATACATTCACCTCCCCAACACAATTGAAAATTGGTTCCATCTGTATTGACTAAATTTACACAACGGATTCTAAAATCTAAATTTTGAGAAGCATTATTTTGAACAGTAAATTTTAATTCAGCAGTGGAATTGCTGTGTGTTGTAAAAGTTATGATTTCATTATTTGTGATTGTAGTTCCATCAATTCTACTGACTACAAACTGTGCCATTAAGGTGTTTGATGCAGAAAATAGCAGTAAAAATAATATAGTAATTTTTTTCATAAATGTATAATTTTTAACAAAAATATCATTTTTTTCGATTGTTTTGAAAAAAAAATTATATTTGTATGAACATAAATCATTTTTATATGAAAAAACTATTACTTTTTTTATTGTTTTCTTCAGCAATGTTTTCACAAACTATATATGAAGAAAAGTTTACAGCCGCTCAAACTTTAGGCACATCTGGTTGGACTTTATTTAGCCAAGATACTGACACAGGCGTTGCGACGAATTGGGTTCGTACAGCTGACGCCGATGGGAATGGAATTATGGCTTCTTTCTCCTGGTATAATCAAGTGGTTTATACACCTGATAATTATGCTTTTTCACCAGCAATCAACTTAACAACGTATACTGGACCTTTAAAATTATCATATAAACATGCTGCTCAAGATGCTGATTGGGATGCTGAGAATTATACTTTATATGTAACTACAAGTCCAACAGTAGCTGCTGCTACTACAGTTTTGCATTCGCAAACAACAATGAATACTATTAATTCATTAACTGAAATTTCTTTTGATATTTCTAGTTATGCTGGACAAACAATTTATTTATGTTTTAGACACCATAACGTTTCAGATCAATATAATATTATTTTTGATGATATTAAAGTTGAAAAATTATTGCCAAATAATTTAGCGCTTCAATCGGTTACAGTTCAACCTATTGTTTCTGCAGGAAATCAGACCTATACAGGTACAGTAAAAAATGTTGGAACAAATAATGTAACATCTTATTCAGTAACATGGCAAGCTAATGGAGGTGCTCTTCAAACATATAATGTAACTGGAGTAAATATAACACCAGGATCGACACATAATTTTACACATAATATTCCGCTAAATACGGTTTCAGGAGTTTACAATTTGGTGTTTAATGTTTCTTCAGTTAATGGAGGAACAGATTCTGATACCACTAATAATTCAATGACAAAATCTACTCAAGTTGCCTCTGGATCAACTACATTTAAACCCCTTTTAGAAAAGTTTACAAGTTCTACATGTAGCCCTTGTGCTTCATATAATGCGTCAACTTTTAATCCCTATTATACAGCACAAAATCAAAATTTCAACTACATCGCCTATCAAATGAATTGGCCAGGATCAGGAGATCCGTATTACACTGCTGAAGGTGGCGTAAGAAGAGGGTATTATGGTGTTAATGCGATTACAAGTTTATGGATTGATGGAGTAGAGTATTCAACATCAAATGCTCAAGCTGCATTAACTACTCACGTTAATACAGAAGCAACCAAACCGGGTTATTTTGGTTTGACAGCAAATAGAAATTTATCTGGAAATAACGCCGTTATTAATTATAATATTACGCCTTATTTGACAGGAGATTATGTATTGCATGCGGCTGTAATTGAAAAATTAACGACCAACAATGTGGCTACAAATGGCGAAACCTCTTTTAAACATGTTATGATGAAAATGGTGCCCAATGCAAGTGGAACGACTATTACTTGTACAGCGGGAACACCAATAAGTGGTCAAATATCGGCAAGTTTAGCAGGAACATTTATTGAAGAAGCTTCCGATTTAGAGGTAATTGTATTTATTCAAAATCCTATCACTAAAGAAATCATGCAAAGTTATCAAGCAACCAATGCATTATCGTTAGAAGACAATGCTGTTGCTAAAGTTAAATTGTATCCTAATCCAGCAAGCAATAACATTCGTTTTGCTAATGTAGAAGATGCAACAATTATGATAACAGATGTTACTGGAAAAGTTGTTTTACAATCTTCTGGTATTGATGAAAATTCAATCATTAATGTTTCACATTTAAATTCAGGTATTTATTTAGTAAATATCAAAAATGAATGGATGAATGAAACAGTGAAATTTGTAAAAAAATAGTACAATTATTCTAAGAACCTACTATACAAAGCTGTCTAAAATATAATTTTAGACAGCTTTTTCTAATCACTGCCTTTATTAAATTACCATGAAGAAAATTATTTTTTTATTGTTTTTGTCTGCGATTGGATACGCTCAAAAGCAAATGCCTAATATCGAATTAAGTTCGATTTCAGGTGAAACTATTAATGTTAGTACTCAGTTTAATGAGAAGGATAAATTATATGTTTTTTCCTTTTGGGCTACTTGGTGTGCGCCATGCATTAATGAATTGGAAGCCATTCATAAAAAATATGCTGCTTGGAAAGAATCGATTAATGTTGAAATAATTGCGGTATCTATAGATGATTCTAAAACTCAAAAAAGGGTGAAACCTTTTTTAAAGGGTAAAGGATGGACCTATAACGTATTATTAGACTCTAATCAAGAATTAAAAAGAGCCTTATCTATTGTAAATGTGCCCTATACGATTGTGGTTAAAAACAATAAAATAGTATATGTTAGTAATGGGTATTCACAAGGTTCTGAAGAGGAACTTTACCATAAACTAAAAGAATTATAATGCCTAATTTACACCTCAGTAACACGAATTACACCTCATGAAATTAATTAACTATTTACTTGTTTTTGGTCTTTCAATTCTCGCTGTAAACGCTCAAGAGAAAAAAGATAAGGGCAGATTTTTTGGTGGTTTTGAAACAAATGCACAACGCTATTTGGAATTTGAAAACAATGAAGAGCATCCAGAATATTTCCGGTCGAATAATTACCTTCAAATGAATTATGAAATCAAGAAATGGACTTTTGGAATGCAGGTGGAAAGTTATGCCAGCCAAGCCTTGTTAAATTATTATCCGGGTTTTAAAGATACTAATGTAGCTACATACTTTGCCAAATATACAACCAAAAAATTTGAAGCAACTGCAGGGTATTTTTATGAGCAATATGGCTCAGGAATGATATTGCGTGCTTGGGAAGATCGATCTCTGGGAATCAATACTGCATTGCGTGGCGGAAAAATTTTATACAAGCCTACCAAAGATATGAAGTTTAGAGCTTTTTATGGCCAACAAAGGTCAGGGTTTGATGTGTCGGAAGGACAATTGTATGGATTCGATATTGAAGCCAAACTATCGGATTGGTTGTCGTTTGAAGAAACAGATTTAGAGTTTGGTTTTTCAAATGTAAACCGTTATGAAAAAATTGATCCAGCATTAATTTCTAACCCAAATTTCAATCCAACTACTCGTGCTTTCTCCCTTCGATCTGCTTTTTCTCAAGGAATTTTTTATTCCTCATTTGAAGCAAATTACAAGACTAAAGACGCTACTTTGAACCGTATTACCAATTCTATTTCAAATGATTTTATCAATGATGGAAATGCATTGCAATTCAATTTAGGGATCGCAAAAGACGGATTAGGTATCGATTTAACTTTGCGTAGAACAGAAAATATGTTGTTTACTTCGGAACGAATTCCAGAGGCGATTGGGTTGAATCAATCGTCATTAGATTATTCCGATAAAGTTATCAATTTTACGCCGGCATTGACCAAACAACACCATTCTAATTTGGCTAATATTTATGTGTACCAAGCACAAGCGGGTGTCGAATTTAAATCCAATGAAATAATGAAATCTGGCGAAACTGGTGGACAAATTGATGTTGTATATGAATTTGCGAAGGATACCAAACTAGGAGGTAAATATGGTACTAAATTAGCACTGAATTATGCGAGCTGGTATAATTTGCCAGGTACATATCGCGCCGTTCCTGCTCAATATGAAACCAATTTTTTTGGGGTTGGTGAGAAATATTTTTCTGATTTTAATATGGAAATTAAAAAGCAATTTACAGAAAATTCTCGTGCTTCATTTTTATATGTAAATCAATATTATAACAAGCCATGGGTGCAAGATGCTTCACATGATGTAAATACCCATATTATCTACGGGGAATGGATCTATAATTTATCAAAACTAAGATCTATTCGAGTGGATGTTGAACACATGTGGGCCGATGCCGATTTTAAAAATTGGATGGGCGGTTCAATGGAGTTTAATTTTAATGAAAAGTACTCAGTATATACGATGGATTTAGTTAATTATGGTAATACTGAACACGCAGATGAAAAAAACAAACACTATCTAACTGTTGGTGGAGCTTATAGGAAAGGTTCTACACGTGTTTCACTAGGATATGGAAGACAACGTGGTGGATTGGTTTGTGTGGGGGGAGTCTGTCGTTTTGTGCCCGAAAGCACTGGGATATCACTTTCTTTTAATACCGCATTTTAAAAATAAATGATTAAAAAAAGAGACCTTAAGGTCTCTTTTTTTAATCAACAATAATGAAGGATCCGTCGTCTTTTTTCTTCCCTCCAAATTTTTCCAATTTATAAGTCAGCGAAAACATTACATATTGTTGCAATACGGTGTTTTCCATATCTGTAATAGCTGTAGGAGTGATGGTTCTTGTGGTACTAATATTTTGATTTAAAACGTCATATACTTTAACTTTTGCAGTTAATTTATCTTCATAGAAAGTATAGCCTAAACTTAAATTCCATAGGTAGAAATCTTTTTTGAATCCATCAGCAATATTCGAATTGTAATTGTATCCAAAATCGCTTCCTAGAACTACTTTTTTGGGCCAATAACTTGTAATTTCTAGTTTTGCACTGTGTTTGAAATTTTTAGTATTGTCAATTACATAATTTGTATAATCATTAGAGATATAGGTGTATTTATAAGAAGGGGCAATGCTAATGATGTCTTCAATGGACCACGTAATATTGGCTTTTGGATTTAAGGTTAACCCTTTCGATTCATAAAGTGCCGCATTGGTTAAGCCTTGGTCATAGTTGTAGCCCAATTGAACACCGATTCCGTATTTCAAAGTTCTTTTTTCTTTTTTTAGGGATTTATTTAAGCTAAATCCTACATAACTATTATAGGTTTTACTTACATTTTGATAGGTTGTCGAAGCTTTAAAGTCACTGTCGTATGTAGTTGATGCAACAATTTGATTTACATTATAATCTCCGCCAAAATAGGTGTAAAATCCGCTCCGGGTAGCATAATCATAATTGCTGAAATTGGAATAGAGAGAATAGTTTTCGTTGGGTTTTAAGGTTGCATTTCCAATAAAGGTATTTAATGGGTTGGCTAGGTTTTGAAAAGGAAGTATTTGATTAGCAGAAGGAAGATTAACTTCATAGGACAAATAACTATATATCGATTTAGATTTGCCTAAGGTAATGTTTATATACCCGTTCACTTTTGGATATAGGTAGTTGTTGTTGATACGAGTTTTATTGGCTAAATAATTTGCTTGATTATTGAAATTAATCATTTCGGTTCCCATAGACAGACTGCCTCTAATTTTCTTCTTCCGAATACTAATTCCTAGCATGGGAATTACTCTTGAGGAGCTCGACTCAATTGCATTTGAAAGAATGTCATTGAAGTTGTTGTAAGTATTAAACCCTGAATCAAAATCAAAAGTTTGTCTTGATTCTTTAGATTTATTATAAAAAAATCGCGTTTCAAAGTTTAGTACCAATGAATCCCGCAAAGGTTCAGCATATCCTATTTCTATCGAAAAATTATCTTTTTTCGAGTCTTCTATTCTAAATTGATTTCGATCGTCATCTGCAGTGCCTGATTGAAAAAAAGTTGTAGTTGTTTTTGTGATTAAATCGGATGAATAAGTAGTGTGTTCATTCCCAAAAGAAGCGTTAATGCCTCTTCCTTTTTTCTTTAACTCTTTGTAAAAGTAAAAGCTGTTTTTAAATGTTTTGTTTTTGTTTACTGCATTGTTATTGCTTGTGTTTTCATTCAAAGCATTTCCATTCTCATCAAAAGTGGCATCAAATCCCGCAGCCATGTTTTTCATTTCATTACTTGTGTAGCTAGGGCTTACATACAGTGTTGCGGTAGAGTCGAGTTTGATTTCAAAATCCATAGCAATATTATTTCCGTTAGAAAGAGAATTCGTTTTAGAATTTGCCAAGGTAGTAGTGTTTCCTGTAGGCAATAAGTTGGTTCGATTGGTTCTGCTATTATTTTTTGATTCAGCATTAGAATAATAATAACTTCCGTTTGGATTGATTTTCTTGTTAGACCACTCATCTGCAAAATTCACTCCTATCATATTAGATTGGGTAATTCCGGTGTTGTTGCCAAATTGCATGCCATTTATGCCAAAACTTCCATTGTCATTCATCCAAACTGAGTTGTTTCTGCCACCACCCATGTTGTCAAAAATTTCATCCATTGAAAACCCAATAGAATTAATATTGTTTGACGATCCTAGAACACTGATTTTTTGCGTGTCTTTGAAATAATTGAATAGTAGACTCGATTCGTATCGATCGTCGGTTCCATATCCTATGTTAGTTTTGCCAAAAACTCCTTTGTTTTTATCTTCTTGAATGGTTAAATTGATTGTTTTTTCATCTGAGGTGGCATCTTGTCCTGAGAGTTCTTCTTCTTTGGATTTTGTATCGGTTACTTGAACCTTTTCGATAATTTCAGCAGGTAAATTTTGTGTGGCAATTTTGCCATCTTTTCCAAAGAAAGGTTTTCCATTGACTAAGATGTTGTTTACTTCTTTTCCATTGACAGTGATTTTGCCTTCTTCATCAATTTCTACACCGGGAAGTTGTTTGAGTAAGGCTTCTACATTAGCATCGGGCCGCACTTTAAATGAAGATGCATTAAATTCTAATGTGTCATTTTTAATAGTGATAGGGGGTGTTTCTGCTTTTATTACTAGTTCCGATAACGTATTGATGTTTTCTTCTAATTTTATGATACCAAAATCTTTGTTTTCTTGCAGCTGTTCTATTTTTTCAGAATAATCAGCAAAAGATGTAAAGGCAACTTTAAAATAAATTTCCATTTCTATCTGAAATGGTATAATCAATTACGGTCGAATCTTTTGCCGATTTTATATAAATCGTTGCCGATTCAACAGGTAATAATGATCTTTTTTCAATAATTTTTCCTTTTATGGTAATAGTGCCTTGTCCAAAAGCAGTAAAAGCAGTAATAAAAAATAAGGCAATTAGAAATTGATTTTTCATAATATGATTGGGTTAAAGGAATAATAACAACGAATTAAATTATTTATTGTTGCAATAAAAAATTGCTTTCGAAAAGTTTAACAAATCAAATAAAAAAACCGAAGTAATCCTTCGGTTTGTTCAATTATTTC
>DALYCS010000064.1:0-5295 GCA_031973615.1 Flavobacterium sp.
TTTCTCGCGGAAGTGCTTGCCAGAGCGGAAGTGCTAAACCTTCGCATGTATTAGCTGAATTTTTATCTGAAGCCGAAATTAATAAACCGAGTATTCGTATTTCATTCAGTCATTTCAACACCAAAGAAGATATTGATTTATTGATTGAAGCTTTGAAAACGACATAAAAAAAGTCCGTTAAAAACGGACTTCATTATATTTCATTCAGAGTACTATAATTTCCCCATATTTTCTGCTAAAGTTTCAATAAATTTTGTGATAGGCCCTTTGATCATCATAGCCATCATGGGGTTGAACTCGCCCTCAAAAGTTAATTGAACATCGGTTGTGTCATTTACTTCGGTTAAGTTAGCAGTTAAAGTAAACGGTAATTTACTAGAAGCTGCTCCTAAAATGATTTGCGAATTGGGAGTTCCTTCTTTTTTTACCAATTTAATTTCGGGCATTCCTTTTAATCCAAATTCAAAGCAATTTTCATCAATTACTTCAAATTTAGCAATGTTATCGGGCATTAATTTCTCGAAATTCTTTACGTCGTTCAACGCGTTGAATACATATTCAGCCGATTTTGCTACGTTTACTTTTGGACTTTCTAAGTTCATATGTTTTGTTTATAAGTTTAAAAGGTTAAGAGTTTAAAAGGATTTAAGAACAAATTCAAAAGTTAGTTTTACTCCCAACTTCCGACTTCCGACTTCTATCTCCCAACTAAACTTCCACGTTCCACTCCGCTGGATTAGCGTTCCATGCGCTTAAAGTTTCCAATTCGTTTTCCGAAACATATTGTTTATCCACGGCTTTTTGTAATAAGTTTTCGTAATTACTGAGTGTGAAAACATTCAAATTGGCTGCTTCAAAACGTTCCTTTGAAACTGGAAAACCATAGGTAAAAATTGCGGCCATTCCTTTAACGTTAGCACCTTCATTACGCAATGCTTCTACTGCTAATAAACTACTTCCTCCTGTAGAAATTAAATCTTCTACCACAACAACACTTTGTCCTTTTTGTAAAAAGCCTTCCACTTGATTTTGTCTCCCGTGTTTTTTTGGTTCTGGACGAACGTATACAAAAGGCAATCCCATAGCTTCTGCTACAAGAATTCCGATACCAATTGCCCCGGTTGCAACACCTGCAATGACGTCGGGTTTGCCAAATTTAGCTTCAATATGTTTTGCAAATTCATCGCGAACATAGTTTCTAACCGCTGGAAATGAAAGGATTATACGGTTGTCACAATAGATGGGAGACTTCCAGCCTGAAGCCCATGTAAAAGGATTTTTGGAATTTAATTTAATTGCGTTTATTTGTAAAAGCAATTCGGCTGTTTGTTGTGCGGAGTTGTTATTAAAAATCATAGTGCAAATGTATAAAGTTTTTGTGAACGATAAGCCACTTTTTTTGACAAATGAGGTTCAAAAAGAAACAGATTTCAAACTTTTTTTATTGGAAAGTGTGGATATCAAGAAATTGATTATTAAAATATTTCAAAATAAAATTCAGAAAGCGTTTCTGTATCATCCTGATGAAAAATTGATAATGAAAACGCTTCGTGCCAAATTACCGGTTGAGAAAGCGGGTGGAGGATTGGTTTATAACGCAAATGGAGACGTACTTTTTATTTTCCGAAATGGAAAATGGGATTTGGCAAAAGGCGGTATGGAGAAAAACGAAACCATTGAAGAAACGGCTATTAGAGAAGTTGAAGAAGAAACCGGAGTTAACGGATTAATCATCACCGATAAATTACAAAAAACCTATCATATTTTCAAACGCAACGGTCGCTATAAACTTAAAATTACCCAATGGTTTGAAATGCGTACTAAATTTGAAGGCACACCCCAAGGACAAGTCGAAGAAGGTATCGATAAAGTAGAGTGGGTACACCCAAAGGACATCCCGATGTTGTTGAAAAACTCGTACGAGAATATTAAGTTGTTGTTTGAGGAAGAGAAATTTAATGTGTCAATTTGATCATTAGACAATGTGATAATTTCTCGATTTTGACTAATTGGCACATTGTCTAATTGACACATTATCTAATTCACTCTATAAACCGGATACTGCAAATGCGCTTTTTCATAATAAGGCGATTGTTTGTATACCCAATCCAATTGCGCGGCACCGTTTTCAGCAAACGCTTTGTCGTTTTGTTTCTTTTGTTCTAATTCAGCTTTAATTTTCGGATTTTTATCCAAGAATTCTTTGGCCAAATCTTCAAAAACATAACTCGAATAGCCTTCTTTTTGTTGTAAAATAGGATCAAAGAAGTTCCAATTGAAATAACTGTCTACCGCCTCTGGTTCTAGGGTTTCTAGTAAATATTTCACGCCTGGTTGATTGGTGTAAAAGACATAATCTCCCATGAAAAATTTTACTTTTTGAGTCGATTTATAGACTTTTGTGTTGTAATGACCGTAATGCCCTTCGTATGGTGATTTGGACGTTTGATAACTTTCAATTTTATACGATTCTACTTCAATAATGGTATCTTTTTGAAGACGATGTGCATTGATATTGTTTAATTTCAAAATATCCAAAACTTGCCATTGCGATTGCGGAATGATATAGGCTTTCGGAATGCTTACAAATTTGGTCGGTTTATAATTGCCATAAAACGGAATTTTCTTAGTAAATGGTTTGCTTTTGTCGTAAAACAATCGATCCTTTCCTGAAATATCGCTTGGTTTGTAACCGCCTTGGTAGCCTTTAAAATCAATGTAAGACACTTTGGTTGTATCAATTGACCAATCTATTGGATATGGCATCCCAGCTTGATATTCGTTCAACGCTTCTTTTCGCATTTGTTTGATTTTTTGCCAATTTGTATCGGCGAAATTTATTGTGCTAACCATAAATTCATAAGTCACTTTCACGCGTTCTTTGTACACTTTTAACATGTGCGTTTCAGGTACAAATCCTAAGGTGTGAAATAAAGTGGTGTAACCTGTTGCATATCTTGGGGTATCGGTAAATTGCTCGAAACCTTTGTCAGGCATGTCGCCGTGAATATTCACGTATGGCACCACATCGATTTTCTTTTTGTTCATATCCTTTACCACCGAAGGATACAATTCGTTGATGAAATAATTTCCCAACTTGTTTCCTAAGCGTTCATGCTGGGTTGCAATACACGTAAATGTATATTGATAATCGGCCCCATTAGAAACGTGATTGTCTAAGAAAATATCAGGATTTAATTCGGTAAATAATTTTTGAAAACTTCTCGAGTTCTTAGTGTCCGATTTAATGAAATCGCGATTCAAATCATAATTTCGGGCATTTCCTCTAAAACCATATTCTTCGGGACCGTTTTGATTGGCTCTGGAATGCGAATTTCGGTTCAACATCCCACCAACACTATACACTGGAATTGCGGCAATAAGAGTGTTTTTAGGCGTTTTTATTTTTCCCATGGCTAAATCCCGCATCAACATCATTGTAGCATCAATACCATCTGGTTCGCCAGCATGTATGCCGTTATTGATTAAAATTACAGCTTTATTTGAGGTAAAATATTCGTCAAAATCAAATTTACCTTCACTTGAAAAAAGTACTAAATGCAACGGTTTTCCGCTATCAGTGGTGCCTTTGTGAATCATTTGGATGTTAGCAAAACGTTCGTCCAATTGTTCATAAAACGCAATACAATCCTCATAGGTGGTCGATTGATTGCCGTTTCCACGTTCAAAAGGCGTGGTTAGGTTATTTTGTGAAAACAGCGTAATAGAAAAGAAAAACAAACTTAAGTGAAGAAAACGCATAGCTAATTGGTATTTGAATTTCAAAAATAAAGAATCTTTTTGAGGTAGAATTTTATAATTCACAATTTTTAATTAATTGGCTTTATCTTTGCCGCATGAGTCAAAATCCATATTCCAACAATGTACTATTGAATCTTGGTATTCAAAGTTTAAACAAAATGCAAGAAGTAGCGCAACACGCTATTTTGAATGAAGATAATATTTTATTACTTTCTCCAACCGGTTCGGGGAAAACCTTAGCGTTTTTATTGCCAATTTTTCAACTTTTAGAAGAAGATAACAATAAAGTACAATGTTTAATTTTAGTGCCTTCGCGCGAATTAGGTTTACAAATTGAACAGGTTTGGAAAAAAATGGGTACGCATTACAAAGTCAATACGTGTTATGGTGGCCATTCGATTGATATTGAAATCAATAATTTAAGTAATTCACCAGCGCTTTTAATTGGAACACCAGGAAGAATTGCCGATCATTTAGACCGAGGAAGTTTTACCACCGATAACATCAAAACCTATGTATTGGACGAATTTGACAAGTCACTACAATTGGGGTTTCATGAAGAAATGTCCTATATCATTGGAAAAATTACGAGAACCAACAAACGTATTTTAGTTTCTGCGACTTCAGGTGTGGAAATTCCGAAATATACCAAAGTAATTGATCCGAAAGTATTGGATTTTATTCCGAACCAAAAACAAAATGATAATTTAGATGTTCGCATCGTATTTTCGAAATCGAAAGATAAAATCGATTCTTTGTTTCAATTGATATGCTCTTTAAATTCAGAAGCAGCGATAATTTTTTGCAACCATAGAGAAGCAGTAGAACGCATTCATGAAATGCTCACTCAAAAAGGCATTATTTCAACCTATTATCACGGCGGATTAGACCAAGACGAGCGCGAACGTGCTTTGATTCAGTTTAGAAACGGCAGTGTTTCGTATTTGATTACGACTGATTTGGGCGCACGGGGTTTGGATATACCCGAAATGAAACACGTAATTCATTACCATTTACCAGCTAAAGAAGACGAATTCACCCACAGAAATGGAAGAACCGCTCGTATGTTAGCTACCGGAACGGCTTATGTGTTGATTCACGAAACCGAAAAAAAATCGGATTATTTTGATTACGGCAAACGCAGATTAGATGTTTCTAATGCGAAATCCTTGCCCAAAGCACCTTTGTTTCAAACGCTATACATCAGCGGTGGAAAGAAAAACAAGTTGAATAAAATTGATATCGTAGGTTTCTTTTCACAAAAAGGAAAATTAGATAAAGACGATATTGGATTGATCGAAGTCAAAGATTTTATTTCGTTTGTTGCGGTGAAATATCCAAAAGTAAAACCGTTATTGCAAAACATCAAAGACGAAAAAATGAAAGGGAAGAAGTATAAAATTGAGATTGCGAGAAAAGTGATTAAGAAAGAGGAGGAGTAAATGATTCTACAAAATTGTCCATTATGTAGTTCCACAGCAACGCTTTTTTGCGAAAAGCCAAAGCATTTGTTTTATAAATGTACCAATTGTG
>DALYCS010000064.1:5305-8681 GCA_031973615.1 Flavobacterium sp.
TATTGAAAATGTTTTAAAAGATAAACAACAGCAATTAAAAAATTTCAAAAAAGTAATATTAAAAGTAGTTTTTGTTGTTATTATAAGTGTATTTGTTTTACCATATTACCCTCACCCTAGAATTGAAAAGGTTTTAAATGAAAAAGGTTATTTGGGTACCGTTTTATGGGGTACCATAATTATGTTTATTGTTATTCCAATAGTATTATATATAAGGTATTTGAATATTCAAGACGAAATTTCTAATATAAAACGTGAAATTTTGAAAGAGAAAAATAAAAAGTAAATTATATTTTTTTAATCAATAAATGACTTCTCAAACCTGTCCATTATGTAATTCCACTTCAACGCTTTTTTGCGAAAAGCCAAAGCATTTGTTTTATAAATGTACCAATTGTGAGGGCATTTTTAGACCCAATCATACTTTTTTAACGGCTGAAGAAGAAAAAGAACACTACGAAAAGCACAATAATGATGTTTTTGACGAAAGGTATCAAAACTTTGTTTCACCAATAGTGGATGCCGTTTTAAACGATTTCACTACTGAAGCTAAAGGTTTGGATTTTGGCTCAGGAACAGGTCCTGTAATTGCTAAAATGTTAACCGATAACGGTTATAAAGTACAGAATTATGATTTGTTTTTTGCGAATGATATAGGCCTTTTAAAAGAAAAATACGATTACGTTTCGTGTTGCGAAGTAATGGAGCATTTTCATCAACCTTATAAAGAATTTGAATTATTGAAAAGGTTACTACTTCCAAAGGGTAAATTATATTGTAAAACAGAGGTGTATAACAACCAAAAGCCATTTGAGAATTGGTATTACAAAGATGATTTTACGCATGTGTTTATTTACCAAACCCAAACCTTAGAATGGATAAAAAGCGAATTCAATTTTTCGAATTTAATTATTCAGGAGAAGTTGCTTGTTTTTGAAAACTAATTTATTTTTTGGATAATACTGATTCAGGAACCAATTGTGAAATATCACCACCATTTCGAAGTACATCACGCACTATACTTGAGGAAATAAAAGACGTTCGAGCGGCTGTTAATAAGAAAACTGTTTCTATTTTCGACATAATTCTGTTTGTATGAGCAATTGCCTTTTCAAACTCAAAGTCGGCTGGATTTCTTAATCCACGTAAGATGAATTCTGCATTTTCTTTTTTACATAAATCGATGGTTAAACCTGAGTAGGTGATGACCTTAACTTTTGGTTCGTCTTTAAAAGCTTCTTCGATGAAACGTTTTCTATCTTCTAAGGAGAACATATATTTTTTTTCGGCGTTGACACCAATCGCTACAATTACTTCATCAAATAAAGAAATTCCTCTTTTGATGATATCAAAATGTCCGTTGGTAATGGGGTCAAAGGAACCTGGAAATATTGCTTTTTTCATGATTACTTTTTTAATGCCAATTCAATAGCGTTTTCAAATAATTCAGGTAATGAAATTCCGGCTTCGCGAGCTTGTTGCGGTAAAATACTTTCGGTTGTTAAACCTGGAATGGTATTCATTTCTAGCATGTGCGGTTCGTTATTTACGATAATGAATTCACTTCTAGAAAAACCTTTCATTTTCAATACTTCGTAAGCTCTTTTAGCTACGGTTTCTATTTTTACCTTCAATTCGTCCGAAATTCTGGCTGGCGTAATTTCTTTTGATTTACCCAAATATTTTGCTTCGTAATCAAAAAAGTCGTTTTCCGATACGATTTCGGTAATGGGTAAAACGGTAACTTTCCCTTTATAGTTGATTACACCAACTGAAACTTCTGTTCCGTCTAAGAAACTTTCTATAATGATTTCGTCGTCTTCTTTGTAAGCATTTTCAATAGCTGGAAGTAATTCTTCTCTAGTTTTTACTTTTGAAATTCCGAAACTTGAACCTGATTTATTAGGCTTTACGAAACATGGTAAGCCTACTTTTGCTAAAATTGCCTCTACTTTGATATCATCTCCCAAATTCAAATAAAACGATTCCGCCGTTTTGATGCCGTAAGGTTTTAACACCGACAACATATCGCGTTTGTTGAACGTTAAGGCCGCTTGATAATAATCGCAAGACGTTTGAGGTATTTGTAATAATTCGAAATAAGCTTGCAGCAAACCATCTTCGCCAGGAGTGCCGTGAATGGCATTGAAAACAACATCAAAATTAATTTTAGTGCCGTCCACAGTAACAGAAAAATCGTTTTTATCGATAGGGAATTCAGCATTGTGTTCATCTACATATGCCCATTTTTCTTTAAAAATATGAATCCGATACGGATTGAATTTATTGCGGTTTATATTATTGAATACTACATTACCACTAGTAAGTGATATTTTATATTCGCTGGAATACCCTCCCATTACGATGGCTACGTTTTTCATGTGTACTTCAAGTTTGTAACAACAAAATTACATTATTTCTTGAGATTTTTGCAGATTTCTTTGAAAACCCTTTCTAAATATTTTAGCGAAACAGCTGTTTTGTTTTTTAGATGAAAACAAACCGATTTGCCACTTATAATGTTTCCAATTTTTATATCTTTGCTAAAATATCCTGTCGTATGAGTTGGTTTAAATATGTAACAAGTAAAACCTTTTTTTTACAAGCATTCATTGCTGCGTCTATAGTAGCTGCATTTACTTTTTTATTGATTTTATTTTTAGATTTTAGAACCAATCATGGGGAAGAAATTAAAGTCCCCGATTTGTCTAAATTGAAATTAGAGGTTGCGGAAGAAAAGCTAAACGATATTGATTTAGAAGTCTTCCTATTGGATACCGTTGATTTTAATCCCGAATATCCTCCTTTTACCATTTTAGAGCAAGATCCTAAAGCGGGTAGTTTGGTAAAAGACGGACGAAAAATCTATGTAAAATTAAATGCAGGTGAGTTTACAAATATTGAAATTCCTGAATTTAAAGATAAAACGTACCGCCAAATTTTAGCCACGATAAAATCGTTGACTTTAAAAGAAGGTAAAATTACCTACAAAACACACATTGCAAAAGATGTTGTGTTGCAAATTTACCAAAACGGTAGACGTTTACGAGCAGGAGATATTGTGAAGAAAAATTCAACCTTAGATTTTGTTTTGGGCGATGGAAAAGATGTTTTCAATGAGGAAACCTTTAGTTCAGAAGAACCTACCGATACTTTAGCTCCTGTGGATACACCAACAGAAGTACAACCCGAAGAATTTAAAGAAGATAATGGCGGAATATAAGGCGGAGAACGAGTTAGAAGACGAATTATTCGAACACCATCGTTTTGAAGCGGCCAAAGGGCAATCGCCTTTGCGTGTGGATAAATTTTTGATGAACTTGATTGAGAATACCACCCGTAACAAAATTCAGCAAGCAGCAGAATCCGGTTCCAT
>DALYCS010000065.1:0-4676 GCA_031973615.1 Flavobacterium sp.
AGGATATTACATTCGTGGTGGTCGCAACCGACAAACTGCTATTTATATAGATGGAATTCCTGTAACAGATGCTTCAGGAATTAATTTAGAATACGATTTGCGACTCATTTCAATTGATCAAATTGAGAAGATCGAAGTCATGAAAGGCGCCTCGAGTACGCTTTATGGTTCTGGAGCCGCTACAGGTGTTATTAATATTACGTTGAAAAAATCGGCACAATCCAAAATTAAAGGAAGTGCCTATACCACATTGGGCACTCAAAATACTGCTATTACTTCAAAAATGAATGCGCAAGATTTGAGCCAAGGTTTTGCCATAAACGGAACAGTCGATAATGTAACTTATTTGACATCGTTAAATAGTAATGTTACAAAAGGAATGTCAGAAGCTGCTGGAGATAATTTCGAAGAAGATTCATTTTCAAGGGTTAATTTGATGCAAAAATTTGGGTTTAAAGCCAATTCAAAATTGAGTTTTGAAGTTTTTGGAACGTATGATCGTATAAAAAATACCTTTGATAATTCGTTTGATGGAATTGTAGCAAATTCAGACGATGTGAACAATTCAAATCTTTCGGAACAATTCAGAATTGGCTTTTTGCCTAAGTATACCTATAAAAATGGTGAATTTGCCATCAATGCAGGTGGTTCAACAATTGATAGAAAAGTGCAAATGACAAACACTTGGACCAATACCATTGATAACTATAATTATTCGGGACGAACTGTTTCAATGGATGTTTTCAACAAGTACTCTTTTGCACCTTTATTATTTATTGTCGTTGGAACCCAATATCAATATTTTGATATGATCCAAAAAGATCCTTATGCTGTAGTGTCAAAAAATCAAGCAAAATTTAATTTGTTTGATCCTTATACTACAGTGGTTTTTAATTCAGAATTTGGCTTGAATCTTAATCTAGGAGCTCGTTTGAATACCCATAGTGAATATGGTAAACAGGTAGTTTATAATTTCAACCCAAGTTATGCATTTGCAAATTTGCCTTTAAAAGTAATGGCATCATATAGCACGGCTTATATTACACCAAGTTTATATCAATTGTATGGACCCTATGGCAATACAGCATTAACTCCCGAAGAAAATGCAACCGCTGAAATAGGTTTTGAATCGCAAATGTTTGAAAAACGATTAACCATTAATACAATTGGTTTTTATAGAGTAGAAGAAAATACGATTGGGTTTTTCTATGATGCTGCTACTTTCGAATCCTATTATGTTAATAATAATGGAAGAAACAATGCAAAGGGAATTGAATCTACGGTTCGTTTTCGTTTGTCTGATCAAATCAATTTTGCGGGTAATTATACCTTTACTCAAGTGGATGAAACACTCAATCGCTTAATTCCAAAACACAAAGCAAATCTAGAAGTTAATTACAAGTTTAAAAGAGGAAATTTAGGCGGGCAGTATCAGTTTGTAGACCAACGAAAAGACGCCTATTATGATGCTAATATTTGGGCCACTCAAAGCACAAATTTATCCGCATATCAACTCATAAATGCCACTTTTTCGTATGAGTTACTATCCAAGCGTCTTCATGTTTTTTCAGCAATAACCAATGTGATGAATGAATCGTTTCAAGAAGTTATTGGTTATAATACGCGCGGTAGAAATTATAAATTAGGACTCAACTTCTTATTTTAAATAAAAAACGTATCAATGAGCGTAAAAGGTTTGATAGTGAAATATCAAAACCTTTTTCTTTATTTGTAACAAATTTGAGTTATATTCGACTTTATATTAAGTCGGTTGCCAATAGAAAAATTAAAAGTGCTTCTGTTTATTAATAGTTTAATTTTCATTGCAATACAAGTTGCTTTTGGCATAGAAAGTGTAGTGATAAAAAAAGTTTACAAAAAATAACAATATTTAAATACTAAAATCATGAAAAAAATAGGACTAGTAATCGCGTTTTTATGGGTGTCAACCGTTTCATTTGCTCAAGCTGCTTTTGATAAATTTGATGATAAAGAAGGAGTAACATCTGTGGTTGTAACCAAAAAGATGTTTGAAATGATGAGTAAAGTAAAGGTAGATGCTAAGGATAAAGATACCCAGCAGTATTTAAATTTATTAAAAAAATTAGAGAATTTAAGGGTTTTTTCGACAGCAAATGTAAAAGTTGGGGCTGATATGAAAGCAACGGTAAATAATTACTTAAAATCAAATCCATTAGAAGAATTGATGCGAGTTAATAATGAAGGAAGAAATGTAAAAATTTATATCAAATCAGGTGCAAATGAGAATTTAGTTAAAGAGCTATTGATGTTAGTTGAAGGTGCCAATATGAAAGACGCTAACACAATTGTATTATCATTAATTGGAAATTTTAGTTTGGATGAAATTTCAATGTTAACTGAAAAGATGAATTTGCCAGGCGGTGATGATTTGAAAAAAGCTTCAAAAAAATAAGTATGTATAAATCGATAATTGTTTTAATTGGTGTATTATTTGTAAGTAGTTGCGAAACCAAGCCTACTTTGCAAAAGTATTATGTAAAAAACATAGAATCTGCTGATTTTGTCTCTGTGGATCTTGCACCTAGTGTTATCAATACCCAAAATCTAAAATTGACATCTGCTGAAAAAGAAGCTTTAACTTCGTTTGATAAAATGAATATTTTGGCGTATAAAACCGATTCGACTCACACGGAAAAATTTGATCAAGAAATAACGGAAGTAAAAGCGTTATTAAAGGATGATAGTTACCAACAATTAATGAAAGTGGGTTCTGGATCTGATGGAGCTGCTGTATATTTTGTTGGTGATGAAGCGCATATCAATGAATTTGTAGTATTGGCCAGTAAAAAAGAAAATGGTTTTGCAGTAGTCCGGGTGTTAGGGAACGATATGAATCCCACTCATGTATTGAATATGTTGCAATTACTCAAAAAGTCTGATATGAAATTAGAACAGCTTAAGCCTTTACAAGACTTAATGAAAAAATAAAAAAATCCCGCTAGCGGGATTTTTTTTATTTATAATATTTCAAGGGAACAATCAGCATTCCAAAACATTCTCCATGTTCTTTTCCAATATGCTTGTGGTGCATTTTATGAGCTCTTCTGACGGCTCTTGCATAGCGATTGTCAGCATTTCTAAACAATTTAAAACGTTGGTGGATAAAGATGTCATGCACAAAGAAATACGCTATTCCATAAGCTAATATTCCCAGTCCAATTGCTAATCCAAATTCAAAAAGGTCATAGTTCCAAAGTAAGAAACAACTCATACTTACCACCGCATAAAAAATAAAAAAAGCATCGTTTCGTTCAAACCAAGAGTCATGGTCTTTTTTGTGATGATCGGCATGTAATACCCATAAAAAACCATGCATGATGTATTTATGACTAAACCACGCCATGAATTCCATGATAAAAAAGGTTGCGAAGAAAGTTAAAATTTGTAACCACATAATTTGATTCTTTATATAATGTTTAATTTATAATTTAAGTAGCATTTGGCTAATAGACCTACTTTTTGATGATCGGGAACACGAATTCGGGTGTTTTTAATTTCTAAAGAAGGTGTTTTATCAAGTTTACTCAATAACTTTTTATAATAAATATAGGCTGTGTAAACGCCAAATTTTGCTTCAATTGGTAATTTTTGAATACCTTCAAAACCTGCATCAAAATCGGCTTGAATTTCAGCTATGATTTGTTGTTTTGATGCTTCGTCTAAACGAGTTAAGTCGGTATTTGGAAAATAAGTCCGACTTAAATCTTCAAAATCAGCTTTTAAATCTCTTAAAAAATTCACCTTTTGAAAGGCCGATCCTAAACGCATCGCACTGTTTTTTAAGGCGTCATATTTTGCAATATCTCCATTTACAAATACTTTTAAACACATCAATCCTACCACATCGGCAGAACCATAAATGTATTCATTGTATTCTTCAACGGTAGTGTATTTTGTTTTAACCAAATCTAACTTCATGCTTTTCATGAAAGCAGCAATCAATTCGTTAGGGATGTTATATTTGTGAACCGTGTGCTGGAACGAATTTAAAATTGGATTCAAACTAATTTTTTGTGAAAGAGCTAAAGCCAAATCGTTTTCAAATTGTGAAAATAGTACTTCTTTATCGTACTCGTGAAAGGTGTCTACAATTTCATCTGCAAATCGTACAAAACCATAAATATTGTAAATATCCTGACGGATAGTAGGGGCTAACATTTTAACAGCTGTAGAAAACGAAGTACTATAAGCCTTCGTTACTTTTACACTACAATCAAAGGAAACATGATCAAAAATCGACTTCATACTATTGATACTTTTCTATTAAATCGGAAACTAGTTTTCCTGAAATTAAGGCGGGAGGAACTCCTGGCCCCGGAACAGTTAATTGACCTGTAAAAAATAAGTTTTTGACTTTTTTACTTCTCAATTTAGGTCTTAAAAAAGCAGTTTGCAGCAGTGTGTTAGCCATACCGTATGCATTCCCTTTATACGAATTATAATCTTTTATAAAATCATTTACACAAAAAGATTCTTTAAAGATAATATTATTTTTCACATTTTGATCTGTTAACAGTTCAAAACGAGTAATTATTTTTTCAAAATAAGCTTCCCTTAAAACAGGAGTGTCTTCTAATCCGGGAGCAATTGGAATCAAAAAGATACCCGCTTCTTTTCCCTCAGGGGCAGAATTT
>DALYCS010000065.1:4714-8600 GCA_031973615.1 Flavobacterium sp.
CTGTTTTGGAAGGAAAACTAGCATAAAACAAGGGTTCTTCTGGCCATTTTGGGTGGTCATAAATGGCTTGTGCGTGTACATCAAAATCTACATCAAAGAAGAGTGAATGATGTTCTACATTTTCTATCTTTTTATCAAAACCAACATAGAATAAAAGCGAAGAGGGAGCAAATGTCTTTGAACTCCAATATTTTTCAGAATATTGTCGGAATTTTGGATCAAGTAGGGTTTCGGTGTGGTGATAATCGGCTCCACTTACCACTACATCGGCTAAAATGGTTTCATTGTTTACCAATAAGCCAGTAGTTTTTCCGTCGACAATATTTATTTTTTCAATGGTAGCATTTGTTTGTATGGTTACACCTAATTCTTTAGCCAAAGCTTCCATGGCTAAAATTACCGAATACATTCCATTTTTTGGATGCCAAGTACCCAAACCAAAATCAGCAAAATTCATGAAGCTATAAAAGGATGGCGTGTCACTAGGTTTTGCCCCAAGAAATAATACAGGAAATTCTAATATCTGGATGAGTTTGGTATTTTTGAATTTTTTACGGACGTCTCTCGAAATGGTGCTAAAAAATTGGTTTACTTTTTTTGCAGTTTCAAGTGTAATTAATTCTAATGGCGATTCTCCTGGACGGTATACTAAATCTTTAATGGCAATATTATAATTGCTTTGAGCTTTGGCCATGAATTGCTCTAATTTTTTTCCACTACCTTTTTCTATAGATTCAAATGTAGCAACAATTTCAGGCAAATTATCGGCAATTAATACAAAATCAAGTTGACCAAAATATACTTGATAGGCCGGACTTAATTTGATTAATTCATAATAGTCCGATGGTTTTTTGTTGAAGTCGGCAAAAAATCGCTCAAATACATCGGGCATCCAATACCATGTTGGGCCAATATCAAAGGTGAATCCTTCTTTTTTGAGTTGACGGGCTCTTCCACCTATCGTTTCGTTTTTTTCATACACAACCACTTCGTTGTTTGCTTTTGCTAAGTAACAAGCTGCTGCTAATGAAGAAAATCCGGACCCTATAATTGCTATTTTTTTTTGCACAGTTTGGTGTTTTAAGTGGAATAATGTGAATAATTGTTTTTTTTATAAATATGTTGAAGTGAGTTCTTCAATACTGTTGTATATGTGAATATTCTCGTATTTGTTTTTATCGGTAATATGAGCGGTCATCCTTCCTAATACCAACACTTCATTATTCGTGCCTTTTATTAATTTATCATGTAACTCATCCATATAATCCACAATTAATTCCTGGTTCGGTTCTACCGTAAAATAACTTACGAAGGTTATTTTTTCAAAGGCATTTTTCAGATCTAATAAACTCTCGATTGGAATACTTTCTCCTAAATAAATTGTTTGATAGCCATTCAAAAGGAATTCATAATTTAGATACATGATGCCCAATTCATGAATTTCATTAGAAGGTAAAAACAATACAAAAACTTTATCTTCTTTTGTTGGAGTTAAGGTCTGTACTTTTTCGGTATTGATTAATAACTTTTGTTTGATCAGATACGTAATAAAGTGTTCGTGTGCCGGTGAAATGGTGTCGGTTTGCCACAAAAAGCCCAACTCTTGCATTAGCGGAATAAAAACCGAATAAAAAACATCTTTGAACGTTTTTTCGCTTAATAGTTTATTGTAGGTATTGAAGAATAATGTTTGGTCAAAATTCATCATTGCAATTTTAAAGGTACTAATTGCATGATTTTTGGCGCTTTTTTCAGAAATAATATCGTTGGCCAGTTTATTAAATTCTACAGTACTTAACGTTGAAATTTTAGAAATTTTATAGCCGTAATTGTGAAGAAGTACTATATTTAATAGCTTTTGTAAGTTTTTGATATCGTAATAACGAATATTAGTTTCAGAACGCATGGGTTCTAAAACATTGTATCTTTTTTCCCAAATACGTATCGTATGTGCTTTAATGCCAGATAGATTTTCCAAATCTTTGATGCTAAACACATTTTTTACATTGTTCATTGTTTTATTTTTTGTTTAACAAATGTAATAAAAAAATAAACAAAAAAAAAGAAATGAATGAAAAATCAATACAATATTTTTGAAAAACGCAGTAAAATAAAAGTAAAGTGACCATGGAGGGATTTGAACCCTCACGCCCTTATGAGCACCACCCCCTCAAGATGGCGAGTCTACCGTTTCTCCACATGGCCAAAAAATAAAGACGTTGCGGTGCAACGTCTTGAAGAATTTTTTGTGACCTGGCTGGGATTCGAACCCAGGACCCCATCATTAAAAGTGATGTGCTCTACCAGCTGAGCTACCAAGTCGGTGCGTTCAAGAAATGTATTTTGTAGTGACCTGGCTGGGATTCGAACCCAGGACCCCATCATTAAAAGTGATGTGCTCTACCAGCTGAGCTACCAAGTCATTATTTTCTTGAATGCGGGTGCAAATATAGTAACATAAATTCGTTTTTCAATAGGATTTTATTATAAATTTGTCTTTTTTTAAAATTAATTTATTAACTCCTTAATTTATAAGGGATTATTTATATGACGAAAGTAGTTTTGGTAGGCTATATGGGCAGTGGAAAGTCATCGGTTGGTGCGCTCTTGGCTTCAAAATTAGGGATTCCTTTTTTTGATTTGGATGTCGTTATTGAACAAGAGGAACAACTTTCAGTCAACGAAATTTTTGCAAAAAAAGGGGAGATATATTTTAGAAAAAAGGAACATGATGTGTTGCAAAAACTATTGAAAAAAAAGGAAATTTTTGTACTTAGTTTAGGAGGAGGAACACCTTGTTATTTTGATAATCATGAATTAATTACACAAGAAAATTGTGTTTCTTTTTATTTAAAAGGTACCGCAGAAACCCTCAGCCATCGCTTGTTAGCTGATATAGAAAAACGCCCATTGTTAGCAACTTTATCGCATACCGAACTACCAGAATTTATCAATAAACACTTATTTGATCGCTCATTTTATTACCATCAGGTCCATCATGTAGTAACCATCGACTCAAAGTCAGTAGCGGATTTGGTTAACGAGCTCTACAATAATTTACGATAAGTAGGCAAACGATTCCTTTTCTTCAAAAACGACATGAATGTGTTCTTGTAAAGAAGTAGATAGTGAAATTCCTTTAAAATCAGCTTTTACTGGGTATTTTTTATGATTGCGATCCACCAAAACTGCTGTTTTAAATTTGCTCAAAGTCACTTCTAAGAAATGTTTAACACCATAAATTAAGGTAGTTCCCGAATTTAATACATCGTCAATTAGCACCAAACCTTTGTTTTCGTAGGTTTCTTTTGGAATAGATGTACCAACTGGTGCTTTAGGGTCTAGTTTGTTGATGGTAACTTCACACAGCGTTACTTTAAGGTCGGAAATTTGGCGAAGTTCCTCAGCTATTTTTTGTGCAAAAATATAACCGTTTGAAGCAATTCCTGCTAATATAACCTCCTTTTCTGTGCTGAACGTTTCGTAAATTTGATAGGCAATTCTCTTGGTCTTGTGACGAATTTCAGTATCGGTTAATATGATATTTTTCATGTTTTGTGTTATTTTTTTTCAAAGATAAAAAAGAGTTCTTTATTTTGTCTGGGTTTGATAGAATTATGTGCTCTTTCCATGGTTTTAATTCTGAATTTTTTCAAAAATAAAGCTTCATATTCGGCAACAGATCCTCCAAATGGTGGTCCTTCGGCGCTAAGCGGGAAATCAAACAATAAGCCTGCGATTTTACCTTTAGGTGCTAGTAAATTTTCCATTTTCACAACATAATCTTCACGCATCGTTGGAGAAATGGCGCAAAAAAAGGTTTGTTCTAGAATTAAATCAAATGTGCCTGTTAATTCAAAAAAATCACCATGAATCAGGTGATCGG
>DALYCS010000066.1:0-8524 GCA_031973615.1 Flavobacterium sp.
CCGCCAATTTGCCAATTTTTTCGATCATGTGTAATTCCGCCATAGGTTATAAATCGGGTAAAATTTCGATCCGTATATTGATATTCTATATTGATTCGCATTTCAGAAGTAATTGGGAATAACGACGTAAAAATAATTTCACCTGCATTATAATCGATGATGTAATCCTTATTCTCACCTCTGGTTTTCAAAATGCCGTTTACATAGACGCGTTCCGAACCAGAAACAACTAAAACATACAATTCGTTATTGTTGCCGCGCAATTTATACGGCCCTTGATTGCCCTCTTGTCCCACAAAACTACTGCGAGCATATTGTCCTCTTACCAAGGCCCCTGCAGCTACTACTTCTGTTTTTTTAGTGGGTTTGCCAAAAGTAAATTTGGTAGACAAACCTTGTACTTTTTTATTAAAATTTAGAAAGGCAGATTTTCTGTTTTCCAAAAATAAATCTCCCGCACGGATGTTCCATTTTTCGGAAAATAATTCGATAAAAAGTTGATCAAATTCGTCTAATTTTTGTGAATAACCCCCTTCTTGTAAAGGAATATTGCTGTCTTGAATTGAGGCACGTAGACTCACTTTATCCGAAATCTTTCCTGTGATTTGAAGATCTAAATTGGAATTCACCACGGCATTTTGATTGTTTCCAATGGTTACGCCTCGTGTAATGCTTCCCGAAGTATTCAATCCGTCAAACGGTTTGTATTTTGGTGTCGGAGTTTTTTTAAAAATGATGTATTTGCCCGCTTCGTTTGAAACTACTTTATTGTCATCATAAATGGAATACGTTTTCGTTAAAAAATCAGGAAATTTGGTATAGTGTACTACTAAGGTATCAGAAGTTGAGATGTCTTTGGTAAATAGTAAAGTTCCTTTTTGAAAATTAACCTGGTAAAAACTCGGGTCAATAGTAGCTCCTTTTTTGTCTTTAATTTCAAAAAAAGAATTGTTGATACTGAATTTTTCAATCCTAATCGTATCTTTTGAAAAGGCAATTTTTTTTGTAGGATAGGAGGCCAATGTCTCTTGAGCAAAACTACCCAAAACACAAAAGATACATCCCACTAAAAAAACAATTTTTTGCATAAACACTATAACTCCGAATCTTCAAAAGTAGTATTTATAGTTGGAAAAAATTACGTATTTTGTATTTGTCACAGCTTCACAGATTTGGCAATTGAAAAACTGGTGAAGCTGTAATAAAATTATTCCTTTGTAATTACTTGCATCGTTTCTCTTGAAATCTGACGCAACAATATTTTTTTATCGGTTTCAACTACTTGAGCTGCGTTTTCATCAAAATGTCTAATGGTGTATAGGGATACATTTTCGTTATACGAAACTTTGAATTTTTTAGCCAATACTTTTCGAAGCTCTTCAAAGGTGTTGTACTTATCTTCAATACAAACTGAGAAACTAATTGCCGTATTTTGAATTAAATTCACTTTGATTTTGTATTTCGAAAACAAAGCAAATATCTCACTTATATGATTTTCCATAATAAAATCGAAATCAATAGATGATAACGATAATAATAACTGGTTTTTCTTTACAATGAAACAAGGCGTGTGAGGTTCTAAATCGGCTCCTTTTGAAACGCTAGTTCCAGGCAATTTAGGATTTACAAACGATTTTACATATAATGGAATTTCTTTTTTCTGTAATGGTTGTAAGGTTTTTGGATGAATTACTGAGGCCCCATAAAAAGCTAATTCAATCGCTTCTCTATATGAAATTTGGTTCAATAAAACTGCATTTTCAAAATATCTTGGATCAGCATTTAAAACACCAGGTACATCTTTCCAAATGGTTACGCTTTCCGCACCTAAACAATAGGCGAAAATAGCTGCGGTATAATCAGAACCTTCTCTACCTAAGGTTGTGGTAAAATTATTTTCATCAGAACCTAAAAATCCTTGGGTAATGTTTAATGATTTTTTCTTAACCCCTTTGGAAATTAATTTTTGAGTAGCTTCCCAATCGACTTGCGCATCGCGGTAATTGTTGTCGGTTTTGATTAACGGACGCACATCAATCCAGTTGTTTTTTAAGCCTCTAAAATTGAAATAATGACTTACAATAGTGGTAGAAACCAATTCGCCAATACTCACGACTTGATCGTATACAAAACTATGATTGGGTGATTTTGTACTGCGAATAAAATATTCTAAATCATCAAAATGGGCATTGACATCAAAAAACACTTCGTGCTCTTCGTCTTCAAACAAGTCCAGTAAAATTTGATTGTGATATTTTCTAACTTCTTGAAGCGATGCATTCAATTCTTTTGATTTTTCAAAATAATTAGCAATGACAACTTCAAGTGCATTAGTGGTTTTTCCCATAGCTGAGATTACCAATAATACATCTTCATGGCCAACTGTTTCTAATACGTGTAATACATTTTTTACACCCTCGGCATCTTTTACGGAGGCGCCTCCAAATTTGAATATTTTCATGAGTTCAATTACTATTTATTTCAAAAATCTTAAACCGTTAATCTTCTGTCAAAAATCGTTCGATTCCATTTGCATCCATTTGCACCACTCGCCAGTCGGCTAATACTTTAGCACCCGATTTTTCATAAAAGGCAATTGCGGGGGTGTTCCAATCCAAAACATTCCATTCGATTCGACGTACATTGTCCTTTTTTCCTTGCTTAATTATTTCTTTATATAAAGCAAAACCAGCTCCTGTTCCTCTTTGATTGGCCTTTACAATTAAATCTTCCAAATGTATGGTTTTTCCTTTCCATGTGGAATAGCGATAATAAAATAATGCCATCCCAATAATGGTATTTTCTTTTTCAGCAACCAAACATTGGAAAAGAGGGGGGACTGAAAATCCATCGCGAATCAAATCGTCTACGGTCACTACAACTGCTTCCGGTTCTTTTTCAAAGGTGGCCAATTCGTGAATCAATTCTAAAACAAAAGGCATGTCTTTTTCCGTGGCTTTTCGAATCTTCATTTTCTAATTTTTTACAAAAATAAAATTTACTTGAACATCTTTTTAATTTAATATGTTCTTTTCTCAAAATTTGCGATATTTGTGCCACTAACACAACTACAACGTTTTCGTAATGGAAAAAAGCAACACAACTTTAGGTGAATTTATCATTGAACACCAAAATTCATTTCAATATTCAACGGGCGAATTATCCCGCATTATTAACTCAATTCGATTAGCTGCTAAAGTAGTAAATTATAAGGTAAATAAAGCAGGGTTAGTGGATATTGTAGGTGCTGCCGGTGAACAAAACATTCAAGGAGAAGACCAACAAAAATTAGATGTTTATGCCAATGAAGTATTTATTCAAACTTTAATCAACCGTGAAATAGTTTGTGGCATTGGGTCAGAAGAAAATGACGACTTTATTACCGTGGCCGGTTCAGACAACAGTCATAACAACAAATATGTAGTGTTGATGGATCCGCTCGATGGGTCTTCCAATATAGATGTGAATGTTTCTGTAGGAACTATTTTTTCGGTATTTAGAAGAATTACGCCGGTGGGAACACCAGTTACTATGGAAGATTTTTTACAACCCGGGATCAATCAAGTGGCGGCAGGATACGTTATTTATGGTACTTCTACAATGTTGGTGTATACGACCGGTCATGGTGTGAATGGGTTTACTTTAAACCCTGCGATTGGAACGTTCTATTTGTCACATCCCAACATGAAATATCCCGAAAAAGGTAATATCTATTCTATCAATGAAGGAAATTATGTACATTTTCCTCAAGGGGTAAAAGATTATATTAAATATTGTCAGTCGGAAGAAGGCGATCGACCGTATACATCGCGCTATATAGGAAGTTTGGTTTCGGACTTTCACCGCAACATGATCAAAGGAGGAATTTATTTATATCCCACAACGTCTAAAACGCCTAGTGGAAAGTTGCGCTTGTTATATGAATGCAATCCCATGGCATTTATTGCCGAACAAGCTGGAGGTATGGCATCGGACGGGTATAACAGAATTATGGAAATTCAACCTTCAGCTTTGCACCAGCGAGTTCCTTTTTTCTGTGGCAACCAAGAAATGGTTGAAAAAGCCGAAGAATGTATGAAAAAAGCTAAATAACCTTTCCAAAAAGAAATAAAAAAAGCACAAATTCAAATGAGTTTGTGCTTTACTTTTTTATAACGCCTTAGCTTATTTATTCATGTGTTGCATTTCGTAGGTAAAAGTGTCTAAATCCACATTCATATCTACTAATTTTAATGCCTTGTCTACTATATAATTTACGTTTCCTGCTGTAAAGCCTAGCGCTAAAGCAAAACGAGTCAATAAAAGATGCTCTTTTTCTGCCATAACATGCTCGTCAGTGTAAACCATTCGTGCTAAATCATATAGTCGTTCTAAACGATGTGTATGCATCATAGGTGGGTTAACAGGATATTTTAACGGATTTTCTAAAATTTCTTCATATTCTGCTGAAGAAATTTCAAGCTTAATCGCTAATTTATCTAAAAATTGTTTTTCCTCTGGAGATATTTCTCCATCCGATAAAGCGACTCTTACAATGGCTGAAAAATGACCTTTGTTTCTGTTTCTAAAACCGCTATCGAATAAATCTGAAATGGACATAGTACTTGTTTTTATATAGTCACAAAATTACACTTTTTTTCCATTTTTAGAAACAAATTTAAAAGCTTTTCTGCTCACACTATACCAACATAATAAAATAAATTGTAAGTTTGAATGTTTCAATAAAAGTAAAATTATGTCAGAGTTTTTATTGTATTTCAATATTGGGCTCAAGCATGTCTTGGATAGTGCTGCCTATGACCACGTAATGTTTTTAATGGCTTTAGTGGTACCTTATGCTTTTAAAGATTGGAAAAAAGTATTGATCTTGGTCACGCTTTTTACTTTAGGGCATACCTTGGCCTTGTTGCTGTCGGTATTTGAAGTGTTGCAAATTAAAGCACAATTCGTTGAGTTTTTAATTCCAATTACCATACTAATTACGGCCGTTTATCATCTTATTACCGCCGGAAAGCCCATTAAAAAAGAACGCATTTCATTTGAAGCGGCAGTTACTGTTTTCTTTGGAATCATTCATGGACTTGGTTTTTCTAATTATTTTAAAACCATACTTCCGGGTAATGCCACGGATAAATTATTACCGTTGATAGAATTTGCTTTAGGAATTGAGGGAGCTCAACTTATTGTAGTACTTGTAGTTTTGGTTGCTTCTTATATTGCGCAATCTTTTTTTAAATTTTCAAAAAGAGATTGGGCACTCGTATTGTCGGCATTTATAATTGGTGTAGTTTTGCCAATGCTAATTGAAAATGAAATTTGGAACCACTAATGAAGAAAGAAAAAAAGGAAAAATACGACAAAGCCTATCTCAGAATTGCAAAGGAATGGGGGAATTTATCCTATTGCCAGCGCAAAAAAGTAGGAGCAATTATCGTAAAAAATAAAATGATTATTTCCGACGGTTATAACGGAACACCATCGGGGTTTGAAAATTGTTGCGAAGACGACAGTAATGCAACCAAATGGTATGTATTGCATGCCGAGGCTAATGCAATTTTAAAAGTTGCAAGATCCACACAATCCTGTGAAGACGCCACCTTATATATTACCCTTTCTCCTTGTAAAGATTGCAGTAAATTAATTCATCAATCGGGTATCAAAAGAGTGGTCTATCACAACGAGTACAAAGATACTTCGGGAGTCGATTTTTTACGAAAAGCAGGAGTTGAGGTAGAATGGTTGGCGGATTTGAGTTAATGTATGAAAATTAATAAAGTATACGTTCCGCTACTCATTTCAATCTTCCTAGCTGTAGGATTTGTGTTAGGAAGTGTTTTGCAAACCCCAACCGAGAAAGGCTTTTTTTCGCGAAATACCCAAACGACCAAACTTCATAAACTTATTGATTTTATAGAACGGGAATACGTAGACAGTCTTGATACCGATTCTATTGTCGATTTAACTGTAACAGAAATTTTAGCCAAACTAGACCCGCATTCGGTTTACATTCCAAAGAATGATTTAGAAGCTGTTTCGCAAAGTATGCGAGGCAATTTTGTTGGAATTGGCGTAAATTTTTACATGTATAACGATACCGTTTCAGTTATAAAACCAATTGCAAAAGGCCCATCAGAAAAAGCAGGTATAAAAGCAGGCGATCGTATTTTGTATGCCAATGCTATCCAATTGTTCCAAAAAAACATATCAACCGATTCGCTCTTTTCTATATTAAAAGGCAAGCAAGGTACTCCAGTAAAATTAGTAGTTTACCGAAAATCAGAACATAAAAAATGGACGGTTACCATACAACGAGGGGTTATTCCAATGAAAAGCGTCGATGTAGCGCTCATGTTGTCTAAAAAAGTGGGATATATAAAAATTAATCGTTTTGCGGAAACCACTTATACCGAATTCATTTCTGGGCTAACCCAATTAAAAAAGCAAGGTGCAAAAGAACTAATTATCGATCTAAGGGATAATGGTGGCGGATATCTCGAATCGGCAGTAGCTATTGCAGACGAATTTTTGAAAAAAGATGAATTGATTGTTAAAACCAAAAATAAAAAAGGCAGAACAGAAAGTACCCGAGCAACTGAAAAGGGAATTTTTGAATCGGGTAAGGTAACACTCTTGATCAACGAAGAAACGGCTTCGGCCAGTGAAATATTAGCGGGGGCAATACAAGATAACGATCGAGGAACCATTGTGGGCAGACGTTCTTTTGGAAAAGGTTTGGTGCAACGCGAAATGCCTTTGGGCGACGGTTCGGCCGTCCGATTAACAGTGGCGCGATATTATACGCCTTCAGGACGTTCCATTCAGAAACCCTATGAAGATAAAAGGGAACACTACTTTAACGAATTTCAAAAGCGCTTTGAAACGGGCGAATTGTATGCAAAAGATAAAATTAAAATTTCAGATAGTTTAAAATTCAAAACCAAAAAAGGACGAATTGTATATGGCGGTGGTGGAATTATTCCGGATCTATTTGTGCCTTTAGAAGGAAAACACGGCGCAGAAATGATTGCGTTATTTTTGCAATCAGGCTTGATGAATTATTTTGTTTTTGAACAACTAGATCAAAATAGAGAACGATTTACAAACATGTCGATTTCAGAAATTAGAAAAGAATTGTTGCAAAATCCAATTTATTTTAAGGCTTTTAAAAAACGTATGAAAGAGAGTGGATTATTGTTGAATTTGGAGCAGCAAAAAGACAAAGTGATGCAGTATATGCATGCCGAATTTGTACAACAATTATATACCGATCGCGATTATTATCAATTGGTATTGCAGAAAGACAACATGATTAACAAAGTACTAAAACCTTAATTCTTATTTCCCTAGAGCATCATGCACCATCGCATGATTTCCGTCATTCCACAACGTTAAAATGTCGGTTGCAACAGCAGCACCACTCCCGGCAGCAATACTTAATTGGCTTCTGTGTCCGGCTAAAACACCAGCAACATAGATGCCTTCGCATACCAAATGATCGGCGTTTATTAATTGGATTCTATTTTTAATTTCTTGAATTTTCTGATGTGGTCCAATGAAATGATCCAAGCCTTCTATTGTAAATGGTTTACTGGCTCCAACAGCAACTACAATTATTTTAGCTTGCAGTGAAGATTTAGTAGTTGTAATTGTGAAATTTCCAGCAATACCAGAAATAGCAAGTACTTTTTCACCTTCTATTTGTTCAATATGTGGGTATGATTTTGATAAATGTGCTAAACTTTCATTCAGTAATTCACTGCCTAATTTTCCAGCAGAAATGCCATAGGCATTATTAAATATAGCGTTTTGTAAAGAAGAAGCTTTTTGATGTGCAATCAGTGCTATTTTTTTATCGGATGCAAAAGGTTTATGCTTTGCAGACCCCAAGACCAAAGCACACGAAACTCCAGATACTCCTGCTCCAATAATGACAACATCAAACATTGTTATTCTTTCGTTTTTTCTACAATCATTTTGGAAAAACGCAATAGCAATAACAATAATATGGCACAAATACCGGCCACAACACCAATGATTGCAATTGTGCTGTTTCCTTCAAACGGATGGCTATAATCAATTTGAAACAAGTTGAAACCAATCAATCCCAAAGCAATAACAACAACTATGTAAGTAAAAATTTTCATATATAATTTTTTAAATAAATAATCCTTTTACGTTAGCTGCAAATAATTTTACAGCTATGGCGAGCAAAATTACGCCAAATATTTTACGTATCACTCCCAAACCATTATTTCCTAACAGGCGTTCGATTTTTCCTGACGATTTTAACACCGCATAGACAACAATTACGTTGAAAACAATAGCAATGATGATGTTAATGTTGGCATACACAGCGCGCAATGATAAAATAGTGGTCATAGTTCCTGCACCTGCAATTAATGGAAATGCAATTGGAACAATGGATGCAGTACTCGGATTGTCTTCTTTGTACAATCGAATGCCTAAGATCATTTCTAAAGCTAGAAAAAACAAAACAAAAGAACCTGCTACTGCAAAGGAATTG
>DALYCS010000067.1:0-4579 GCA_031973615.1 Flavobacterium sp.
AACAAAAAATGTTCTTTTATTTTATTCTTAATCGTTGAATCAGACTTCCTCATACAAAACAAGCGCTCTTTGACTTGGTGATTCAATATGATGAAATTGCAAAATTAATTTTTTATATTCAGGATCAATTAAATTTTGTACTTTTTCAGGCCATTCAATAAAACACCAATCCTCGGAATAAAAATATTCATCCAATCCCATGTCGTAACCTTCTTCTTCAGAATTCAATCGGTACAAATCAAAGTGATATACTATATCCCCATCGTGAGTTCGGTATTCATTAACTAATGAAAAAGTAGGGCTACTCGAATTATCTTTAACGCCTAATTCTTTTACGATTTCTTTTATTAAAGTGGTTTTGCCAGCACCCATTGCAGCGTGAAACGTTATTACTTTCTTTAAAGAAGGGACAGCTAAAATTTGTTTGGCCACCGTGTTTATATCTTCTAAATTAAATCGAATTGTCATATGTAATCTACTTTATTATCTCGGTTCAAGAATTAAAAATGGAATTACCATTTCTTCAAGCGAAATTCCGCCATGTTGATAGGTGTTTCGGTAATAACTTACATAGTGATTGAAATTATTAACATAAGCCAAAAATAAATCATTTTTAGCAAAAATGAAGGAACTACTCATGTTTAAAGCAGGAAGCCCAATTTTTTTAGGATCTTTTACAGCAAAAACATCTTTATCTTCAAACGTTAGGCTTCGTCCAGTTTTATACCGAAGATTCAAACTTGTATTTTTGTCTCCAATTACTTTGGATGGATTTTTACAATTGATGGTTCCATGATCGGTGGTTATGATCAATCGAAAGCCTTGTTGTTGCGCTTGTTGAATCATTTCTAACAAAGGGGAATTCTTAAACCAACTCACGGTTAAAGAACGATAGGCTTTGTCATTTGAAGCCAACTCTTTTACAACGTCCATTTCGGTTTTAGCATGAGAAAGCATATCTACAAAATTATAGACAATCGTGGTGAGATCGTTTCCTTTTAAAGATTTGAAATTATCGGCTAATTTTTTACCCGCCGCAAAATTGGTGATTTTATAATATTCCTGTTTGATGTTCAATCCCAAACGTTTCAATTGTTCCGTCAAAAATTCAGCCTCAAACTGGTTTTTACCTCCTTCATCCACATCGTTTTTCCAATATTGCGGAAACTTTTTCTCCATATCTAATGGAGTTAAACCCGAAAAAATAGCATTTCGAGCATACTGCGTAGCGGTGGGCAATATGGAAAAATAACTGAACTCTTTTTCAAGTTTATAATGGGCATTGACGATGCCTTCAAAGGCTTTCCATTGGTCATATCGCAGGTTGTCAATGACAATAAAAAGAATTGGTTTGTCCTTTTTTCTGATTTCAGGTGCAACATAGGTTCCGAAGATTTCATGTGACAAAACAGGTTTACTGTTTTGATCCTCAAACCAATCTTCATAATTACGTTCAATGAATTTCCCGAATTGCGCATTGGCTTCTGCTTTTTGACTTTCCAATATTTCAACCATACTTTGGTCTTCAATATTTTCTAGCTGGAGTTCCCAAAAAAGTAATTTTTTATAGAGTTCGATCCAATCTTCATAGGTGCGAACACTCCCTAGATCCATCGCAATTTTTCGAAATTCTTTTTGATAGTCTAAAGTTGTTTTTTCTGAAACCAAACGGGAGTGATCTAAATTTTTTTTCAAACTCAATAATATCTGATTTGGATTTACAGGCTTGATTAAATAATCGGCAATTTTAGATCCAATAGCTTCTTCCATGATATATTCTTCCTCACTTTTAGTGATCATAATTACCGGAATTGAAGATTTTTTTTCTTTAATTTCAGCTAAAGTTTCCAAGCCACTTAAACCGGGCATGTTTTCATCTAAAAAAACAACATCAAAATTTTCGCTCTCACATAAATCGATCGCGTCTTGACCGTTATTGCAGGTGGTAACTGTATAATTTTTCTTTTCTAAAAACAATATATGGGGAGTAAGTAAATCTATTTCATCGTCAACCCAAAGGATTTTTATTTGACTCATATTTTTTTAGTATTTGTGTGCAATTTAGTATTTATTAAACGACGAAAATGCTAAAATTAGTATAAATTATTGGATTAGTTTTAAACAATTCGGTTTGAGAAAAATACGTACATTTGTTACTTTAAATCTGTTATTGTGAGCCAAACGAATAAACTCAAAATCTTCAACGACCCCATTTATGGTTTTATTACCATACCGAATGTTTTCATTTATGATTTAATCCAGCATCCCTATTTTCAAAGATTACGACGAATTTCGCAAATGGGAATGTCTTATTTGGTTTATCCAGGTGCCCATCATACCCGTTTTCATCATGCTTTAGGCTGTATGCATATTATGCAAAAAGCAGTACAAACCCTTAAATTTAAGGGTGTTGTTATCTCACCCGAAGAAGAAGAAGCCTTATATATCGCAATTTTGTTACATGATATTGGGCATGGCCCTTTTAGTCACGCCATGGAACACAGTATTGTTGAAGAAGTGCATCACGAAGAGTTGTCTTTGCTTTTTATGGAACAATTGAACAAGGAGTTTGATGGTAGATTAGACCTCGCAATTCAAGTTTTTAAGGGAAATTATCCAAGGAAATTTATGTTGCAGTTGATTTCGAGTCAATTGGATATGGATCGTATGGATTATTTGAAACGGGATAGTTTTTACAGTGGTGTAGCAGAAGGAAATATCAATAGTGATCGTTTGATTCAGATGATGCATGTAAAGGACGATGTATTAGTCATTGAAGAGAAAGGAATTTATTCGGTTGAAAAATTTTTAGTCGCGAGACGTTTGATGTATTGGCAAGCTTATTTACACAAAACAAGTGTAGCAGCCGAATTGATTTTAACTAAAATATTAAAACGTGCTAAAGAGTTATCACAAAATGAAGTCGTGTTACCATGTAGTGCTCCGTTGCAGTTTTTTATGACGCACAAAATAGCGCTTTCCGATTTTGATGCAGCTACACTGAATAATTTTTCTTATTTGGATGATTATGATATCATGAGTGCTATAAAAACATGGCAATTTCACGACGATTATGTTTTGCAAAATTTATGCCGAATGGTATTGAATAGGGATTTGTTAAAGATTCAAATCACAGAAGAAAAACCCGATAAATCAGAATTAATTGCTTTAAAAAATAAATTCATGAACCTGGCTTCCCTGTCAGAAAAAGAGGCTAATTATTTTGTTTTTAAGGGAAAACTTAAAAATCAAGCTTACAGTAAATCTAGCGCTCCCATTTATATTTTGAAAAAAGATAATAGTATTGAAGATGTTGTTGAAGCATCCGATCAAATGTATTTGAAAGCCTTATCCAAAGAAGTTACAAAATATTATGTTTGTTTTCCAAAAGTAGTGCTTGGAATTTAACAGTTTAATATAATTTTTATATTTTTGCACCTATAAAAATCGCAAAATTGTATATTTGATAGTTTTGAAGTTTTTTATACGTATCATTTCGTGAGGAATTACGAAATCAATATCCAAATTAAATGAAATTTACAGCAGCGCAAATAGCCGGTATTTTAGAAGGAGAAGTAGTAGGAGATCCAAATGCAGAGGTATATAAATTATCTAAAATAGAAGAAGGAACAGCAGGTTCTTTGACTTTTTTGGCCAATCCAAAATACACCACTTTAATTAAGGTTGAAGATGCCTACCAGTCCTTTTCAAAATTATTAGAATACTACAATCAAGTTAAATTGATGAAATCAGGTATTGAACAACCATCTGTTATTTCGGAAGGTGTTACTTATGGTCCTGATTTATATTTAGGCAGTTTTTGTTACATTGGTAAAAATGTCACTATTGGTAAAAACGTAAAAATATATCCAAATAGTTTCATTGGAGATAACGTTATCATTGGTGATAACTGCGTTTTCTTTGCTGGTGTTCGTATTTATTCTGAAACGGTAATTGGTTCAAATTGTACCCTACATTCGGGAACAATTATCGGATCTGATGGTTTTGGTTTTGCTCCACAAGACGATGGAACGTATAAAAAAGTACCACAAATTGGAAATGTCATCATTGAAGACGATGTGGAAATTGGCGCTTGTTCAACAGTAGATCGTGCAACACTTGGTGCTACCATAATAAGAAAAGGGGTTAAGTTGGATAATCATATTCAAGTTGCCCACAATGTTGAAATCGGATCGAATACTGTAATTGCATCGCAAACTGGAATTGCAGGATCTACTAAAATTGGAAAAAACTGTATGATAGGTGGTCAAGTTGGTTTTGCAGGTCATCTTGTCATAGGAGATCATGTAAAAATCCAAGGGCAATCTGGTATTACAAGAAATTTAAGTGATGGAGAAACAGTTCAAGGTACACCAGCTATTACTTACGGGGATTATGCGAAATCTTATGTGCATTTCAAAAATTTACCGAAAATTGTATCCGAATTGGAACATTTAAAAAAACAACAATTATAATTTAATAGAGTATAATCATGGTTAAACAAACCACAATAGCCAGTGAGGTTTCATTAACAGGAGTCGGATTACATACAGGTCAAGAAGTTACAAAGACTTTTAAA
>DALYCS010000067.1:4589-7710 GCA_031973615.1 Flavobacterium sp.
CAATGGATTTACATTTGTTAGGGTAGATTTAGAAGGAATGCCTATAATTGAAGCAGATGCAAATTATGTAGTCAATACGCAACGTGGCACCAATTTAGAGAAAAGAGGGGTAATGATCCAAACTCCCGAACACGTGTTGGCGGCATTAGTGGGTTGTGACTTGGATAATGTAATTATTGAATTGAATGCATCTGAATTACCAATCATGGATGGTTCTTCTAAATTTTTTGTTGAGGCTATAGAAAAGACCGGAATTGTTGAGCAAGAGGCCGAACGTAAAATATATGTTGTAAAAGATGTAATTACCTATACAGATGAAGCAACAGGCAGTGAAATAACGGTTATTCCTAGTGATCATTATTGTGTAACTGCTATGGTTGATTTTGGTACTAAAGTTTTGGGTACACAAAATGCAACCATGAAGAATATTACAGAATTCAAAGAAGAAATAGCCGATTGTAGAACGTTTAGTTTTTTACATGAATTGGAAAGTTTGTTGAATAATGGTTTAATAAAAGGTGGCGATTTAAACAATGCTATTGTTTATGTTGATAAAGAAATTTCTACTGAAACCATGGAAAATCTTAAGAAAGCATTCAACAAAGACAGTATTGCTGTTAAAGAGAATGGCATCTTAGATAATCTTACGTTACATTACCCGAACGAAGCTGCACGTCATAAATTATTAGATATTGTTGGTGATTTATCTTTGATTGGCACCAAAATACAAGGCAAAATTATTGCTAATAAACCAGGCCACTTTGTAAATACACAATTTGCAAAAAAATTATCAAAATTAATCAAGTTAGAAGAACGCAATAACGTACCAACTTACGATATTAATAAAGAGCCTGTTTTGGATATCCATGGAATTATGGATTTATTGCCTCACAGACCTCCTTTTTTATTAGTTGATAGAATATTAGAATTGTCTGATACGCATGTTGTAGGGTTGAAAAATGTTACAATGAACGAAGATTATTTCGTGGGTCATTTTCCTGGATCTCCAGTAATGCCTGGTGTTTTACAAGTTGAAGCTATGGCGCAAACGGGTGGCATCTTGATACTAAGTACAGTTCCAGATCCTGAAAATTATTTAACGTATTTCATGAAGATTGATAACGTTAAATTTAAAAATAAAGTTTTACCGGGCGACACCTTGTTTTTTAAATGTGATTTAATTTCTCCTATCAGAAGAGGAATTTGTCATATGCAAGCATATGCATATGCCAATGGAAAATTGGTTTCTGAAGCCGAATTAATGGCGCAAATTGTTAAAGTGAAATAATTGTACATTAAATTAGTGTACTAGTAATATAATTAAATTAGAATTTATGAATCAACCATTAGCTTATGTGCATCCTGGTGCTAAAATAGCAAGAAATGTTGTAATTGATCCATTTACAACCATTCATAATAATGTTGAAATAGGTGAGGGAACTTGGATTGGTTCAAATGTTACCATCATGGAGGGTGCTCGAATTGGCAAAAATTGTAATATTTTTCCTGGCGCAGTTATCTCGGCCGTTCCACAAGATTTAAAATTTGGAGGTGAAGAGTCATTAGCTGTAATTGGCGACAACACAACTGTGAGAGAATGCGTTACCATCAATAGAGGAACTGTAGCTTCAGGGCAAACAAAAATTGGAAACAATTGCTTAATCATGGCTACAGCTCACATTGCACACGATTGTCATATAGGAAATAATGCCATTATCGTAAATGGTGTTGCTTTAGCCGGGCACGTAACGGTGGGTGATTTTGCAATCATTGGAGGACTTGCGGCGGTGCACCAATTTATTTCAATTGGTGATCATGCAATGATTTCAGGTGGTTCATTAGTGCGTAAAGACGTTCCTCCTTTTACAAAAGCAGCAAAGGAACCCTTATCTTATGTAGGAATCAATTCTGTAGGTCTGCGTAGAAGAGGTTTTACCACTGAAAAAATTAGAGAAATCCAAGACATTTACAGAATCTTATATCAAAAAAATTATAACACAACACAAGCTTTAAGTATTATTGAAGCAGAAATGGAAGCTACTCCAGAACGCGATGAAATCTTAGATTTTATTCGTAATTCGTCTCGTGGAATTATGAAAGGCTATACAGGTTCTGTATAATTAATGAAATTATTATAATTAAAAAACAAAAATAAAATGGCAAGTACATCAGATATCAGAAACGGATTATGCATCAAATACAATAACGATATTTATAAAATTATTGAATTTTTGCACGTGAAACCAGGTAAAGGACCTGCATTTGTAAGAACCAAATTAAAATCGTTAACCAATGGTAAAGTTTTAGATAATACTTTTTCTGCTGGTCATAAAATTGATGAAGTTCGTGTTGAAACACATACTTTTCAGTACTTATATGCTGAAGGCAATCAGTTTCACTTTATGAACAATGAATCTTTCGAACAAATTACTTTGGATAAAAATGTATTGGATGCACCCGATTTATTGAAAGAAGGTACCAACGTGATGATCCAAATCAATGCAGAAACTGACGCCCCTTTATCAGTAGATATGCCTGCTTCTATAGTTTTAGAAGTAACATATGCTGAACCAGGTGTAAAAGGAAATACGGCAACAAACGCAACCAAACCAGCAACAGTTGAAACGGGTGCTTCAGTAAATGTACCGTTATTTATCAATGAAGGTGATAAAATCAAAATTGATACGGCTACTGGAAATTACATGGAACGCGTAAAAGAATAAATTTTTAGTAAATGTTCAGTTGACCTCGGTTACTGAACATTTTTTTTCTAGATAAAAAATCGTTTATGAAATTTTCAAAACCACATTCTTTAAAAGATATAGCACAAATTATCAATTGTAATTTTGTGGGTGATGCTAATTTTCAGGTACTTGGTATGAATGAAATTCATGTGGTAACACCGGGAGATATTGTTTTTGTGGATCACCCCAAATATTATGATAAAGCACTACAATCGGCTGCCACCATCGTATTGATTAATAAAGAAGTAGCATGTCCGGAGGGTAAAGCTTTGTTGATTTCTGACGATCCCTTTAGAGATTTCAATATTCTTACAAAACATTTTAGACCTTTTCAATTTTCAAATGCCGCAATTTCTGATTCAGCAAAAATTGGTGAA
>DALYCS010000067.1:7766-8511 GCA_031973615.1 Flavobacterium sp.
CCCAATTGTTTTATTGGACATAACGTACAAATAGGTAAAAATTGCCTATTGCATGCCAACGTAACCGTTTACGATAATACAGTAATTGGAGATAATGTAATAATTCATGCCGGAACCATTTTGGGCGCCGATGCTTTTTATTACAAAAAAAGACCAGATGGTTTTGACCAATTGCTTTCGGGTGGGCGTGTTGTGATTGAAGACAATGTTGGAATTGGTGCTTTATGTACCATTGACAAAGGGGTTACAGGAGATACCACTATTGGTGCAGGAACCAAAATTGACAATCAAGTGCATGTTGGGCATGACACAGTAATTGGAAAAAAATGTTTGGTTGCATCACAAACCGGAATTGCGGGTTGTGTTGTTATTGAAGATGAAGTAACACTATGGGGTCAAGTAGGAACAACTAGTGGCATTACTATAGGTACTAAAGCTGTGATCATGGGACAAACGGGAGTTACCAAAAGTATTGAGGGTGGGAAAACCTATTTTGGAACTCCTATTGAAGAATCTCGTGAAAAGCTTAAGCAATTGGCTAATGTAAAGCGGATTCCTGAAATTTTTGAAAAATTAAAACAAAATGACAAATAAAGAAAAAATTGAATTTTTGTTAAAAGAAGAAGGGATTAGAGACAAACAATTTTTACAGTCTTTACTTCATGAAAATTTCAAATTGGAATGGGATAGTTCAAATGGAAATTCTGTTTTAGACAAAAAATTTGTTTTAAATTTAAGTGATGTC
>DALYCS010000068.1:0-8480 GCA_031973615.1 Flavobacterium sp.
GCCTTGAGGGGCGCATATGGCATCAGTGGGCAAGTTGCAGGTAAAACAGGAACCTCACAAAACAATTCTGACGGATGGTTTATTGGAATGGTGCCTAATTTAGCTACAGGTATTTGGGTCGGAAATGAAGATCGAGCGGCTCACTTTAGATCCACACACATGGGACAAGGAGCTACAACCGCATTGCCTATTTGGGGGATTTTCATGAAAAAATGTTATGCCGATAGCGATTTAGATGTGTCTCACGAACCTTTTGAAAAACCAGAAAACTTATCCATAAAAGTAGATTGTTGGACGCCTAAAAAAGTTGTCGATTCCACTGAAGTACCTACAGACGAGCCCAACATGGATGAATTTGACGGATTATAAAATAATACACTATGATTTCTAGAAAAGTAAATAATGTACAAGAAGCATTAGACGGAATTCAAGACAATATGACCATCATGTTAGGTGGTTTTGGTCTGTGTGGAATTCCCGAAAACAGCATCGCAGAATTAGTAGCCAAAAACGTTACAAATTTAACCTGTATTTCCAACAATGCCGGTGTTGATGATTTCGGATTGGGATTGTTGTTACAAAAGCGTCAAATCAAAAAAATGATTTCTTCTTATGTAGGAGAAAATGCCGAATTTGAACGTCAAATGCTTTCGGGTGAATTAGATGTAGAGCTTACACCGCAAGGTACATTGGCTGAAAAATGCCGCGCTGCACAAGCCGGAATCCCCGCGTTTTTTACACCTGCTGGTTTCGGAACAGAAGTAGCAGAAGGAAAAGAAACACGTGAATTCAACGGAAAAATGCACGTAATGGAATTGGCATACAAAGCCGATTTTTCTATTGTAAAAGCATGGAAAGGTGACGAAGCAGGTAATTTAATTTTTAAAGGAACCGCTCGTAATTTTAATGCGTGTATGGCAGGTGCTGCTAGAATTACTATCGCTGAGGTGGAAGAATTAGTGCCAGCAGGAACCTTGAATCCAAACGAAATTCACATCCCTGGAATTATGGTCAATCGTATTTTCCAAGGAGAGAAATTTGAAAAGAGAATTGAGCAAAGAACGGTTAGACAAAAGTAATTTGAAGATTTTTTAATTTGAAAATTTGAAGATGAGAAACGACAAGGATAATTTAATTGTAAAATTAACTTTCGAGTTTGCTCTTGAAATAATAAGTTTTTCAGAGGAAATTAGAAAATCAAATCGTTTTGAAATGGCATCCCAAATTTTCAGAAGCGGAACATCAATTGGAGCAAATATTAGAGAAGCTCAAAATGCCGAAAGTAAGGCTGATTTTATTCATAAATTAAAAATTTCAGCTAAAGAAGCAGATGAGTTGCAATTTTGGTTAGAGCTATGTCAGAATTCTGAATTCTATCCAAATCCTAATGAAGAATTATTTAAAAAGTTACAATCGATAAATTTGATAATTTCTAAGATTATATCATCTTCAAAGAAGGGTTAATTTTCAAATCATCAAATTTTCAAATCATCAAATAATATATGGCATTAGATAAAAATCAAATCGCAAAAAGAATAGCACAAGAAGTGAAAGACGGTTACTATGTAAACTTAGGAATCGGAATCCCAACGTTAGTGGCGAATTATGTTCGCACGGATATTTCAGTTGAATTTCAATCAGAAAATGGAGTTTTAGGTATGGGGCCTTTCCCTTTTGAAGGAGAAGAAGATGCCGATATCATCAACGCAGGAAAACAAACCATTACAACCTTACCAGGAGCAAGTTTCTTTGATTCTGCTTTTAGCTTCGGAATGATTCGTGCTCAAAAAGTAGATTTAACCATTTTAGGGGCTATGGAAGTTTCTGAAAATGGCGATATAGCCAATTGGAAAATCCCAGGAAAAATGGTAAAAGGAATGGGTGGTGCTATGGATTTAGTAGCTTCGGCAGAAAATATTATCGTTGCTATGATGCACGTAAATAAAGCTGGCGAATCAAAAATCTTGAAAAAATGTACGCTTCCTTTAACTGGTGTTGCGTGTGTGAAAAAAGTCGTTACAGAGTTAGCCGTTTTAGAAATTACGCCAAAAGGTTTTAAATTGTTAGAACGTGCGCCAGGCGTTTCAGTTGAAGATATCATCAACGCCACAGAAGCCGATTTAATCATCGAAGGAGAAATTCCAGAAATGAGTATATAATTAATCAATTTGAAGATTTGAGAATTTGAAAATGGGCTACTCGGATGGTTTTATTTTCAAATTTTCAAATTTTTTCATTTTCAAATCAAACTATGTTTCCAAAAGTAATTCTAAAATCAGGTAAAGAAAAATCCATTCAGCGCCGTCATCCTTGGATTTTCAGCGGTGCGGTGTATGGCGTGAGTCGTGAAATAAATGACGGCGAAATGGTAGATGTAGTGGATTCAAAAAACCAGCATTTAGGTACAGGGTATTTCAGTGATAAAGGAAGTATTGTAGTGCGCATTTTGACTTTTGGCGAAGAGACATTTTCGGATACGTTTTGGAAGGATAAATTACAATCAGCTTGGTATTTACGCACGCAATTATTGGATTTTGAAGTTACGAATGCGTTTCGAGTGATTCACGGCGAAGGCGATGGCATTTCGGGATTGATTATTGATTATTACGATAAAAATTGGGTAATTCAAGCGCATTCAACCGGAGTTTTTCTTCAAATGGAACAAATTGCTGAAGCCATCCAAACTAATTTTTCATCGTATTGCGAAACCATTTATTGTAAAAGTTCGGGAACGTTACCGAATACAGGAACCGATTATTTCTTGTTCGGAACCAAAGCCGAAACCGTTGCAAAAGAGAACAACATTTTGTTTTCGGTAAATTGGGTAGAAGGCCAAAAAACAGGTTTCTTTTTAGACCAACGTGAAAATCGAAAATTATTAGGTGAATTCTCCAAAGGCAAAAAAGTATTAAATACGTTTTGCTACACAGGAGGATTTTCCATTTATGCCATGAGTGCCGGAGCCGAATTGGTTACTTCGGTAGATATTTCTCAAAAAGCGGTGGATTTAGCAGCGAGCAATATGGAATTGAATTTCCCAAAAGCCAATCACAAAGCCGTAGCTGATGACGTCTTCAACTTTATGAAAGAACACACACAGCAATACGACGTGATTGTTTTAGACCCGCCCGCTTTTGCAAAAAGCATTAAAAGCAAGCATACCGCAACACAAGCCTATAAACGTTTGAACATAGCCGGTTTAAAAGCCTTAGCACCCAACGGAATTTTATTTACGTTCTCGTGCTCACAAGTCATTGACGATGTGTTGTTTTACAACACCGTTGCCGCAGCAGCTATTGAAACGGGAAGAAACATCAGAGTGTTACACAAATTAGAACAAGGACCCGACCATCCAACCAATATTTACCACCCAGAAGGGCATTATTTGAAGGGGTTGGTTTTGTTTGTGGAGTAGGTTTTGAGTGGTGAGTTTTGAGTTGGGAGTTCATAACGAGTTTAATATCCTGCAAGGTCTTTTTTGACCTTGTAGGTATCTATAAAATAAAACACCTACAAGGTTTTGGAAACCTTGCAGGTGAAATGATATTTTTCATCCTGTCCTGAAATCTGGGGATGTTTTAGAAGCTTTTATTTTCCCATTAGTAATTTCTGAAATTATTCTACGAAATAAAAGTAATGGCATTTGGTAAAATTTGAATTTCACGGATTCTTTGATCTATTTCATTTTTTTTATAACAGCAAATTTCATCATTTTTCAAACCCGAAATTGCACCTATAGTTTTAATAAAACTATTTAATTTTTTCTCTCTTCTTTTTACTAATACATCAACAGACTCGTTTATACTTTTATCGGCAAATAAATCGTTTAAATCACTTAATGCAAAAAAGTTGTTTTTAGATTGAAATTGATGAGTTAAAATAATAATATCATAATTACTTAAGTTATAAATATATTTTCCTTTGTAAAACAAACTTTTATCTTTAATTGAGTATACAAAGGGAGTTTTTCTTATAAAATAAATAAACCAAAAGCGTTTTTTATAACTAATTAAAGTAGTAAATGTGGTAAGTATAAATATAGAAAATAACCATACATATATTGTTGTATTATCTTCATAATAAATATTGTCAATTATTTTAAAATCTTGTTTATTACTGATATGTTTTTTTAGAGGATATTTATAAAATTCGTACTTAAATTTTTGATTTCCATATATTTCATTAAGACCATATATAATATCATTTATAATAAAATTATTTGAGGTATATTTAATATAATCGTTTTTATATTCAGCAACAGTATTGGTTTTAAAATTGACATTATAAATTTTATTTTCTATAATATAATATATACCATATTTATGTTGAATTATGCACCTAGAATCACGCATTGATAATTGCTTGAATAATAAATTTAAATTTGATTTATATACTTTCCATTTTTTTGTATTTAGATTCAGCATGTATATTTTATCATTGATTTTATCTTCATTAAATCCTCCGTAAACAAAAAGATGATCACCAATTACTTTTGTAAAACAATCTGTAAAACAAGGTAATTCTTTGTCTTCAGTTTTAACCAAATTCCATTCCTGGTTTATATATTTAGTTAAAATTTTTTTATGAGTAAACAAACCATAACCGCCTAAAAAATAAATTTCGTTTTTGTAGGTAAAAATTGAGCCCGAGAATTGATTTTTATGAAGAAAAGAATTATCAATTCGAAGTAAACTATCATTTTTAAACTCTAATACAGGGCCACAACCTTCATGAACAAATAAATTTCTATTTTCCAAATTAACAGGCAAATATTCTTCAAAATTTCCTGAAAATTCATCTTTATAAACTTGAAAAATTTTATTTTGATTTATTTTTAAAACTAAAGAATCATTTAAAAACAACAAAGGTTCTTTATTTTTATTATCATAAACAAGTTTAGGCTTATCCTTAAGCTTAAGGTATTGTGCTGAAGTTGTCCATGTAAATCCAATCCAGACAACGGCTAAAAATAGATAGTTCATAAGTTGTTTTTTACAAAAGTAAAGCATTCTTAAAACATAAAATTACTGGAACCTCTTGTTTCCACTATTTTTTTACTTGCTATTTTGCAATCTAGGTACTTTTGAAATGAATAAACAGACGATATGATTATTAAACGAGAAAACATCAACACTCCAATTTACAAACAACCAACTCTAGGTGGTCGTTCAGAATTTGAATATGCAGTAGAAAATGGAAAATTGTTATTGCGTTTTGGCAAAATGATTGACTTTTCAGTAGTTAAAGAAGATTACATAGTAAAAGTCAAAGAAAGAATAGATTATTTAAAAGAAAAATACCCAAAATATAAAACCCAAACTTCATTATATAATAAAAATAAATGGGATAAATGTCCTAACAATAGATCATGCCCTTATGTAGCGTGTTTAATTATTAACCAAAAATTTAATTTATGAGAAATACAACAACACTACTTTTAATTTTTACAACAAGTTTGTTATTTAGCCAAGTGCCAAGTTATGTGCCTACAAATGGTCTTGTAGGTTGGTGGCCATTTACGGGGAACGCAAATGATTTAAGTGGCAATGGTAATCATGGTGTTGTAAATGGACCAACACTTATCCAAGATAGGTTTGGTTTAGCAAACTCTGCATATAGTTTTGATGGAATTAATGATTTTATTCAAGCACCAAATTACACATCAAATAGTTCTTTTACTTTTTCTTGTTGGGTAAACTTGACAACATACAATTTGAATTCATTAGGTGCTAATGATTTTATTTTTTTTGCAAATCATTCAGGTGTTAATAATTCAAATAGAAGTTTTATGTTGGGTTATAGGAATTTTGGAAGTCAATATGGTTTTTCATCTTATATTTATAATAACAGCGGCAATCAATTAGGAGGTTATGCCACTAATCAGACTCCGCCTTCAGCAAATAATTGGCATCATTTTGTAAGTGTTTTTGAAAACGGAACCTTTATTAAAATGTATTTAAACGGTGTATTATTTTATAATCAAACGACAAATGTTCCTACGCAAAATAATATGCAAAGTTTACCTTTATTTTTTGGTATTGGAGTTGCAACTCAAGTTGATTATTTAGAGGGTAAATTAGATGATGTTGGTTTTTGGAATCGCGTATTAACACTACAAGAAATTAATAATTTATACAATGTAAGTTTATCTACCCAAGAGTTTTCAATTAATGAAGTTACTATTTACCCAAACCCCACAACAAGTATTTTAAACTTTAAGTCGGTGGTAGCAGTGGAAACAATTGCCATTTACAATATGTTAGGTCAATTAGTGCAACAAGAAAAAGTAAATGCTTTAGAAGGTGCTATAAATATTGAAAAACTAGCACAAGGTACCTATTTAGTAAAAGTAAACGATATTACTAAAGGATATACCATTATTAAAAACTAGTTTATTTTCCTGCAAGGTCTTTTTTGAACTTGTAGGTATTCATATAATAAAACACCTACAAGGTATTGAAAACCTTGTAGGTGAATAAAAATTAAAACCCTGTCAGTTTTTATACGCTAACAGGGTTTTCTTTTTATTAGTCAACAAACGTTTCTTTAATAACACTTTTAACTTTCACAACTTCTTTTGTGGTTAAAGTTTCGTAACGCTTTACAATTCTTGCTCTGTCAACGGTTCGTATTTGGTCAATAGCAATCCAACCCTTTGTTTGATTGTGTTTTATTGCTACTCTTGTGGGGTAGGGTTTAGAACTCGTTGTCATTGGGGCTACAACTATGGTTTGTAAGTATTTATTCATTTCATTTGGAGACAAAACCACACAAGGTCTGGTCTTTTTCATTTCACTTCCCATCGTAGGATCAAGATTAACCAATACGATTTCATATTGATTTATTTCCATTCTTCAAAAGTTTCGTCTTCAAACACGTCATTCATTAAAAGCTGGTCGTCGCCGTTTTCATGCATTTTTTGGAATGCTATTTCCCAGTCTTTTCTTGGTTCGGTTTTTGGTTTTAAAACGATAATACCTTTTTCAAGAATGACTTCTATTTTGTCATGAATGTTATATTTCTCAAGGATGGTTTTAGAAAGCCTAATCCCTTTTGAGTTTCCGATATTTATTACTGAAAGTTCCATAGTTGTTTTTTGTGATTACAAAGTAATTACAATTTTTTTAATTTTCAAAATTATTTTTGTTTTTTTAAGTGTTTTTGAATAACAAAAAAAACCTGCAAGTTTATCACTTACAGGTTTTCTTTTTTCTTGCTTCTTTATTCTTAATGACTCAATGTTGAGAAGAAATCATTTCCTTTATCATCGGTAATAATAAAAGCTGGGAAATCTTTTACTTCAATTTTTCGTACGGCTTCCATGCCTAATTCTTCAAAATCTACCACTTCTACCGATAAGATGTTTTCTTTGGCTAAAATGGCAGCAGGACCACCAATCGAACCCAAATAGAATCCGCCGTATTTTTGGCAAGCATTCATCACGTCTTTGCTGCGGTTTCCTTTGGCTAACATAATCATGCTTCCTCCTGCTGCTTGGAATTCGTCTACATACACGTCCATTCTTCCTGCGGTAGTTGGTCCAAAACTTCCTGAAGGCATTCCGTCTGGAGTTTTTGCAGGTCCAGCGTAATATATTGGGTGATTTTTGAAATACTCGGGCATGGGTTTTCCAGCATCTAATAGTTCTTTAATTTTTGCATGAGCGATATCGCGAGCTACAATCAATGTTCCGTTTAATTTTAAACGTGTTTTGATAGGGTATTTAGACAACTCCGCCAATACTTCTTTCATGGGTTGGTTTAAGTCAATTTCTACTGCTGGCTCTAAATGAGGCGCTGTTGCAGGTAAAAATTGTGCCGGATTGGTTTCCAATTGTTCTAAGAAAATACCGTCTTTCGTGATTTTCCCTTTGATATTTCGATCTGCCGAACACGAAACGCCCATTCCCACCGGGCAAGAAGCCGCATGACGTGGTAAACGAATGACACGTACATCATGTGTTAAATATTTACCGCCAAATTGTGCACCAATTTGACTTTCTTGACAAATTTGTTGTACTCTCTTTTCCCATTCTAAATCGCGAAACGCTTGACCCGACATGTTTCCAGAAGTAGGAAGATTGTCGTAATAACCAGCAGATGCTTTTTTTACGGCTGCTAAATTGGCTTCCGCAGAAGTGCCACCAATTACTAAAGCCAAATGGTACGGAGGACAAGCCGCTGTTCCTAAATCCATAATACGTTCGCGAACAAATTCGTCCAACGATTTTTCATTTAATAGCGATTTTGTCTTTTGATACAAGAACGTTTTGTTGGCCGATCCGCCTCCTTTGGTTAAAAATAAAAACTCATACGAATTCCCTTTTTTCGCATAGATATCAATTTGCGCGGGTAAGTTAGAACCTGAGTTTTTTTCTTCAAACATCGAAATCGGAACAATTTGCGAGTAACGAAGATTTTTATTTTGATAGGTATTAAAAATTCCCTTGGACAACCATTCGCCATCATCTACGCCGGTGT
>DALYCS010000069.1:0-6382 GCA_031973615.1 Flavobacterium sp.
TGGAGTGACATAACTTAAATTAACATCATAAGGGTTACCTGCAACAGTTACATTGGCAGAACTATAACTATTGCCATTTTCTGTAACAACATTTAAGGCGTTCCCTGACCAACCTGCAGAACCACTCTCAAAATTTCCATTTGTAATTAGATTTTGGGAAAACCCAAAAAAGGAAATTAATAGTGTAATCAAAAAAGTAATTTTTTTCATAATATTTAATTTAATTAGTTAAAAGTTAACAATTGTAAAATTAAAGATAAAAAAATATAAACAATTCATAGTATATATATACAAACTATACACAATGAAAAATAATTAAAAATCAGATAAAAAAATATAAAAACAAAAACACTTGAATATCAATTAGTTATGATTAATATTTTTAGCTATTTGCTAATTTGTATAGTTTATGTATAGTTTTTATTTGGATTGAAAATACAACTACAACGTTTTCAATGAGATAAATTAGAGACTATTACAGGAATAAATTAAAGATATTAATTTCCTATCTTTAGATTAATTATCTTTGCAAAACTATTCAATTACAAAATGAAACCATCCGATTTTTCAAATTTAGATCCCAAAAAAAATATCTTAATTAAAGGAGCACAATTGCACAACCTTAAAAATTTAGATGTAGCCATCCCTAGAAATAAATTGGTAGTAATTACAGGACTTTCTGGTTCAGGAAAATCGAGTTTAGCTTTTGATACTTTATATGCCGAAGGACAGCGGAGATATGTCGAAAGTTTATCGTCATATGCGCGCCAATTTTTGGGCCGATTAGACAAACCAAAAGTAGAATACATCAAAGGAATTGCTCCTGCTATAGCCATCGAACAAAAAGTGAATACAAGTAATGCCCGTTCAACCGTGGGTACATCTACTGAAATATATGATTATCTCAAGTTGTTATTTGCACGAATTGGTAAAACCTATTCTCCTATTTCGGGAAAAGAAGTAAAAAAGGATACTATTTCTGATGTTGTTACTTCAGTTAAAAGTTTTGCGATTGATAGCAAGTGGCTATTACTTGCTCCTATTCATCTGGAATCTGGACGAGCCTTAGAAGATAAATTAAAAGTGTTGTTACAGCAAGGTTTTGCACGTATTTTGGTAAATAATGAAATGGTGCGATTAGATACGGTTGACCAACAACAATTAGACAATAAAGATCTATTATTAATCGTTGACCGAATTGTTGTAAAAACTGAAGAAGAGTTTTATAATCGTTTAGCAGATGCCATTCAAACTGCATTCTATGAAGGGAAAGGTGTTTGCTATTTACAAGAAGTAGCTTCGCAAAATCGAATGGAATTTAGTGCAAATTTTGAATTGGACGGACTTACTTTCCTAGAGCCCAATATACATTTGTTCAGTTTTAATAATCCTTATGGTGCTTGTCCAACGTGTGAAGGCTATGGTAGTATCATTGGAATCGATAGTGATTTGGTAATTCCAAACACCGCTTTGTCGATATACGAAAATGCTATTTTCCCATGGCGTGGTGAAAGCATGGGTTGGTACAGAGATCAATTGGTAAATGCTGCTTATAAATTTGATTTCCCTATACATAAACCGTTTTTCGAACTTACAGAAGAACAAAAACAATTGATTTGGCAAGGCAATTCCTACTTTACAGGACTTCATGATTTCTTCACTGAATTGGAAGAAAAAAATTATAAAATTCAGAATAGAGTCATGCTCTCTAGATACCGCGGCAAAACCAAATGCCCCGTTTGTAAAGGAAAAAGATTACGGCAAGAAGCCAATTATATCAAAATTGCTGATCAAACTTTATCAGATTTGGTTGATTTGCCTATTGTAAATTTAATAGCATTTTTCAAGAACTTGACTTTAAACGAATACGATGCCAAAGTAGCCAAACGCTTATTGATCGAAATTAACAATCGTCTTGACTTTCTGTCTAATGTTGGCTTGAGCTATTTAACCTTGAACCGAAATTCAAATTCCCTTTCAGGAGGCGAATCACAACGCATCAATCTTGCTACTTCTTTAGGAAGTAGTTTAGTGGGCTCCATGTACATCTTAGACGAACCAAGTATTGGTTTGCATCCCAAAGATACCGAACGATTGATTGAAGTATTGAAAAACCTTAGAGACTTAGGCAATACGGTTATAGTTGTTGAACACGATGAAGACATCATGAAAGCAGCCGACATGATCATCGATATTGGTCCGGAAGCCGGCACGAATGGTGGAGAATTAGTGGCTCAAGGGACATATTCAGAACTTTTACAAGCGGATTCACTTACTGCAAACTATTTAAATGGAAAAGAGGCTATTCAAGTACCCAAAACCCGACGTAGTTATAAAAACTATATCGAAGTAATTGGCGCTCGTGAAAACAATTTGAAAAACGAAAATTTTACGTTCCCATTAGAATGTTTAACGGTAATTACTGGGGTTTCCGGTAGTGGGAAAAGTACTTTAGTCAAAAAAATATTATTCCCAGCCCTTCAAAAAAAATTAGAAGGTGTTGGTGAAAAAGCAGGACAATTTACTTCTTTAGAAGGGAGTTTTGCACACATTAAGCATATTGAATATGTTGATCAAAATCCAATTGGTAGAAGTTCGCGATCAAATCCAGTTACTTATATTAAAGCGTACGATGACATACGTGATCTCTATGCTAAACAAAATGTTTCAAAAGTAAGAAACTACCATGCCAAACATTTTTCATTTAATGTAGACGGAGGCAGATGCGAAATTTGTAAAGGCGATGGCGAAGTAACTATCGAAATGCAATTCATGGCCGATGTACATTTAGAATGTGAAACATGTAATGGCAAACGATTTAAAAAGGAAGTGCTTGAAGTTACATTTGAAGGTAAAAATATTGATGACATTTTAAAAATGACCATTGACGAAGCATTACAGTTCTTCACGTCACATAATCAACTTAAAATCACTCAAAAATTACAACCTTTACAAGATGTAGGATTAGGTTATGTTCAATTGGGGCAGTCATCTTCTACCCTATCGGGCGGCGAAGCACAACGGATCAAATTGGCATCGTTTTTAGTAAAAGGCACCATCAAAGACAAAGCCTTATTTGTTTTTGACGAACCTACAACAGGCTTACACTTTCACGACATTAAAAAATTATTAGCTTCTTTTGATGCCTTACTAGATAAAGGCCATTCTATTATTGTAATTGAACACAATTTAGATTTGATCAAATGTGCCGATTATATTTTAGATATTGGTCCGGAGGGCGGTGAAAACGGAGGTCATTTGATGGCTTTTGGTACGCCAGAAGAAGTTATTAAAAATAAAAAATCGATCACAGGAGTTTATTTAAAAGAAAAATTAAAAGCATGATCAACCCTTCAGCGAATGGATGGATAGATAAATTTTTACAAGGAAATCAAGAACATTTTATTGATTTTAAAGGTAATTATTTGTCTTTTTATGAAAGTTGCAGAAAAACTGGTTTCATTTATGGCTATGTAGTTGATTTTCAATTAAAAAAACCTATTGACACTTCAAAATGGTCGTATGATGAAATTACAAAGGTTGGATTTTTAAATACCTTATATGTTGTTTTTTCTTTAGAACACAAGAATGTTTCGCCAACTGATTTTTTGATTTCTATATATGATTTTTACAAAATAATTCAGCCTGAAAATCTTAATTTCATAAAAAAAATGCTGCCGGAGAGTTCTAAAAGTGCTCGCTTGGAACAAATTATTGACGAACGCATACAAACCAATCAGAACAGTTTGAGCAAAAACTTTTCGCACATCATTACGAATGCGCTTTTATTTATTGATGTTATTGCTTATCACTACTTTTTAAAAAATGCTGATTTACCCAAGGATTACTTAAAAAATATTGAATCGAACTGCATTAAAATTGTTTCATTGGCATTGACGATTAAACAATATAAATCGAAATATGATGAATTGGTTGTAAAACTGTTCGAGAATTCAATTCGCTATACAAAATTTTCTACGGTCGAAACTTTAGATATCGAGGCCCTTAAACTGCAAAAACACACAGAACTTTTGGAACGTTTGTACCTTTTAGATATTGCTCAAATGGCTCTTTGGAGTGATCAACAACTAGAAGAAAAAGAAATCATATTCTTAAACGCTATTCGTTCCGATTTACATCTTACGGATGAATTACTGAAAAATCCGATCAAGCATTTTTATGATCAAGCTAATAAAAACGTAACTAAACTGATCATTCGCAATAAAGATCGGTTGACAAAAGAGATCAAAGAAAGTGGCGAACTGATGCAATTATTAGCAAAATCAACCGCAAAAGATCTATCAAAAGAAGAAAAAAAGAAAGTAAAAAAACAGCTACTCGACATCTGTAAATCTATTCCGTCTTTGACTATTTTTTTACTTCCTGGAGGCAGTCTACTACTACCTATATTGATTAAATTTATTCCCCAATTATTACCTTCTGCTTTTAATGAAAATTTAGAAGAAGATTAAAATTTTAGTTGGTATACATCATCAAGATCTTTATCACAACTGAAATTAACACCTAAATCGGTTACATAACCGTCATTAAGTCCATATACCCATCCGTGTAAATATAATTCTTGCTCATTTTTCCATGCATTTTGTACAATAGAAGTTTTGGCTAAATCCATGACTTGCTCTTTTACGTTGACTTCTACGAATGCATTAAACCGTTGGTTTTCATCTTGTATTGCATCCAATTCGTCTTGATGAAAACGATATACATCTTTGATGTGACGAATCCAATTATCAATGATTCCAATGGAACTATTTCCCATAGCTGCTTTAACACCACCACATCCATAGTGTCCACAAACGATTACGTGCTTCACTTTTAAAGCATTAACAGCATAATCTAATACACTTAGCATATTCATATCAGAATGAATTACCATATTGGCGATGTTTCTATGTACAAAAACTTCTCCTGGTTCTGCGCCGATGATTTCATTCGCAGGTACACGACTATCGGAACAACCGATCCATAATAAAGGCGGACTTTGTCCTTCGGCTAAGTTTTTAAAATAATCGGGACTAATGGATAATTTTTTCTCAACCCACTTTTTGTTATTGTCTTGATTGTTTTGATTGTTTTATTTTAATGTGCTTAAATTCTGTATTATCAAGGTTGTAGTGTTCTTTAAAACCTATCAAAGTTAAATCAATTTCTTTATCTATTGCAGTTACCGCTCGAAAATCTTTCAGCATCTCAACGACATCAAAATCAATATATTTTGTATTCGTAGCATCAATAATCAAATTTGATCCTTGTGGAATATTTCTAAGTGTATTTTTAATTGCTGCTTTATTTAAAAACGAAACTTCCTGTGCTAGTTTAATGGTGATAACATCACCATCATGCAAGGTTTCTTTTTTAAAGGAATAGGCTATTTTTAAATTTTTATATAAAATAAACAATATACTGACTACCAACCCTATTGCCACACCTTTTAGTAAATCAATACCAACAACGGCAACCACAGTAATGATAAAAGGAACAAACTGTGAAAACCCATTCTTCCTTAAGTGAATAAAAACTGAAGGTTTCGCTAGTTTATATCCTACCATTAATAAAACAGCTGCTAAAGCTGCAAGAGGTATCTTGTTGAGCAAAAATGGAATCGATAATGCAAAAACAACTAGCAAAATTCCATGAAAAATTGTGGCCAATTTTGTTCTGCCCCCCGAATTAATATTGGCCGATGAGCGAACCACAACCGAAGTCATTGGTAACCCACCTAATAATCCACTGACGATATTTCCAATTCCTTGTGCTTTTAATTCTCTGTTGGTGTCGGTATAGCGCTTATAGGGATCTAATTTATCTGTAGCCTCAATACACAATAAGGTTTCAATTGAGGCAACAGCCGCGATAGTAACCGCTACAATCCAAACATTCTGATTGGTTAATGCACTAAAATTTGGCAACGAAAAACCTGCTTTAATTTCATCAAAAGATGGCAAGTTGACCAAATGATTCTTTGTGGTAATTGCTAAAATCGACCCTGATTGGATGAAAAATTCATTTAAAAGGATACTTAAAACAACAACGACAAGTGCACCAGGAATCATTTTTATCTTTTTTAACGCAGGAACTTTATCCCAAATAATTAAAATAAAAATAGAAAGTAAAGCGATAATTATCGCACCCCCATGAATAAAATTAATAGATTCAATTAAAGTATCAAAGGTAGTATGTCCCGATTTTTCAATGAAAAAGAAATCGCCTTCGTTGTCCACATCATGGCCGAAGGCATGTGGAATTTGTTTTAATATTATGATGATTCCAATGGCAGCTAGCATACCTTCAATTACACTTGTAGGAAAATAATTTGAAAAACTACCGGCTCTCAAAAAACCTAACCCAATTTGAAGTAGAC
>DALYCS010000069.1:6392-8322 GCA_031973615.1 Flavobacterium sp.
AAAAAAATATCAAAACCACCTAAATCAGTTATTGCGGTTAAAACAATAGCGGTTAATCCTGCGGCAGGGCCTGTTACACTTAGTGAAGAATTACTAATAAATCCAACTAAAACACCTCCAATAACTCCTGAAACTATGCCCGAGAACAAAGGAGCGCCCGAAGCTAATGCAATGCCTAAACACAAAGGTAAAGCCACTAAAAAAACAACTAATCCTGCTGCAAGATCTCCTCTTACATTTGAAAAAATAGAATGATTACTCATAAATAGATATAATATATTAATAAAATACACTTACAAAAAAGTGTGCTAAATTCTAGATATTATATCAATTCTGGAGGTGGAGAAAAAATTTGATGGGCTAAATTGGTGAAACTTAAATTCGCTACCATTGTAACATTTAATGTTACAGAAGAATTGTGAAAAAAAGAAAGTAATTCTTGAGAAGATAGAGCAACTGATTTTATTTCGTCAAACGAAACTTGGCTTTCTTCCTCTTCTGATAAGGTATAAAAATAAGAAATATCAACATCATTATCTAAAACACTAATAATAGTTGGAGTAGATAAAAAAGTGAATAAAAGAAATACCAAAAAGCTAACCAATACTTTCATACCACAAAAATAGAAGTTTTAATGAAATACATTCATAATGTTTTATTAATTTACGCACAAAGTACATCAATATAATTGATAGTTTTTTATATTTGCATCAAAATAAACAATACCATGACCATCACCCAATTGCATTATGTATTAGCGGTTGCTGAATATAAAAACTTTACGTTGGCTGCAGAAAAATGTTTTGTGACCCAACCCACTTTAAGCATGCAAATTCAAAAATTAGAAGATGAATTAGATATCTTGATTTTTGACCGTAGTAAAAAACCTATAGTACTTACAGAAGTTGGCGAAAAAATAGTAAACCAAGCCAAAAATATTGTAAACGAAGCGGGTCGAATTAAAGATATTGTAGACCAACAAAAAGGATATATTGGTGGCGAATTTAAAATAGGTATTATTCCTACCGTTATGCCTACATTACTTCCTATGTTTTTAAACAACTTTATCAAGAAGTATCCTAAAGTTAATCTAATTATTGAAGAGCAAACTACGGAAGAAATCATCAAAAAATTAAAAAACGGACATTTAGATTGTGCGATTGCTGCCACTCCATTAGAAGAGGATCGTTTGAAAGAAATTGTACTCTATTATGAACCCTTTGTTGCTTATCTACCTGAAAACCATAGCAGTTTACAAAACAAAGAAATTACTGTAGATGAATTGGATTTTGATACCATATTATTATTACAAGATGGACACTGCTTTAGAAATGGCATTTTGAATTTATGCAAGAATAATAAATACATTGCCGATAATCATTTCCAACTGGAAAGTGGTAGTTTTGAGACTTTAATAAAATTAGCCGATGAAGGATTAGGCACTACACTATTACCCTATCTTCATACATTGGACTTAAACGATAAAAACAAAAGCAAATTAAGAGCCTTTGAAAATCCAAAACCCGCAAGAGAAGTTAGTTTGATCTATCCCAAAAACGAATTAAAATTACATATTATTAATGCGTTACGCGATGTGATTTCCGGAGTTGTTCGAGGGGCAATTGCCTTTAGTGATGTTGAAATTATTAGTCCGAAATCTAATAAATAATAAAAGTCCCGTAATACGGGACTTTTATTATTTGATATAAATTAAACATTGTTTTAATTCTGGCTTTTCTGCGGTAAACTGTATAAGCCAATCGCGCAGCAATTCAATTTCGTAGGGAAGTAAATTTTTAAGTGCTTTTTCTAACTCCTTACAAAATAATTTTGCATCAAAACTAACACGTTCCAAAATTGATTTGGTATAAGCAAAAACGGTTCGAGGCATAATCATTAATTTAATAGGTTAACATTAAATAAGAACTTT
>DALYCS010000070.1:0-7011 GCA_031973615.1 Flavobacterium sp.
GCACGCAGCAAAGGGTTACATGTTATCAATACACCCGCTTCTTCCTCTGAAAGTGTGGCCGAATTGGTTTTTGCTCATTTGTTTACTGGTGTACGTTTTTTACATGACGCCAACCGAAACATGCCGTTAGAAGGAGATACAAACTTTGACGGATTGAAAAAAGCCTATGCCAACGGTATCGAACTTCGCGGTAAAACCTTAGGAATTATTGGTTTTGGTCGCATTGGCCAAGCTGTAGCAAAAATGGCATTAGGATTGGGTATGAAAGTTATTGCCGCCGATAAATTTATCAACCAAGCAGCTATCCGTGTTGAATTTTTCGACGGACAATTCATTACTGTTACTGTTGTTACCGAACCGTTAGAGAGCATCTTCAAGCAATCTGATTTTATAACACTTCACGTGCCCGCACAAGATGGATATGTTATAGACAAATCGGAATTGGAAATAATGAAAGACCATGTAGGTATTGTGAACTGTGCACGGGGTGGTGTAATTAACGAAGTGGCCCTTTTAGAAGCTTTAGACAATGGCAAAGTTTTATTTGCTGGTTTGGATGTTTTTGAAAACGAACCTACACCTGAAATTCAAATATTAATGCATCCAAAAATTTCGTTAACGCCACATATTGGTGCAGCTACCGAAGAAGCTCAAGATCGAATTGGAACAGAATTAGCGGAACAAATCATCAACTTGTTGAAAAATAATTAAGGTTGATCGCCTACTATAAATTAAAAAGCACCGAGAGTATCGGTGCTTTTTTTTAACTTTATCGGGTCAAAAACAATCTCATTACTAATGAAAAAATTGAAAGAACGTTGGAACGTAACTAGTAACAAGCAAGTTGGTGTTATTCTCTTGGTATTTGCTATAACAGGATTTAGCTCTTTGCAACTAGCAAAACCATTTTTAATGCTTTTTGGTATTACGGATACCTTTCAACCACATTGGCTGTACCGAGTGATGCGTTTGGTCCTTATTTTTCCAATATATCAGGTATTACTTGTGTTTATAGGTGCACTTTTTGGCCAATTTTCTTTTTTCTGGAAATTTGAGAAAAAGATGTTAGAGCGTTTAAAATTAGGTTTTATTGCACGTTACATTGATGCAAAACTAAATAAACAACATTAACTACTGGTTTTTGTGAATCATTTTATAAAAATCGTCTCTGAATTCTTTTTGATTAAAAACACCACCATATTGTAACGTAGACGTATAACTGCTTTCGTCTTTAATACCGCGACTCGAAACACACAAATGAGTCGCTTCTACCACAATCATTACGTTATCCGTTTCTAAAACCGATTTCAATTCGTTGAATATTTGCATAATCATGCGCTCTTGTACTTGTGGTCGACGCGCATAATAATCCACAATACGATTCAATTTAGACAAACCAATTACTTTACCTGAAGAAACATACCCAATATGGGCTTTCCCAACAATAGGTAAAAAATGATGTTCGCAAGTCGAATTAAAACTAATATTAGCTTCAACTAACATTTTATCGTAATGGTACGAATTATCAAAAACCGATACTTTGGGTTTATAAGCCGGATTGAGTCCAGAAAAAATTTCTTGCACATACATTTTGGCCACACGATGCGGCGTGCCTTGCAAACTATCATCGGTTAAATCCAAACCCAATTCTTTCATGATCATCTCAAAATGCTTGGCAATTACTTCCATCTTTTCAGCCTCCGATTTATCAAAAGCATCGGGACGCAATGGGGTTTCAGCAGAAGTCATTTGGTGGTTATCTCCAATAATGTCAAAAATTTCTTTTTCTAATGTCGTAATCATAATCCGTATGGGTTTATTTTAATTTCGATGAATAATATTGGCGTAATTTTTCTAATTTAGGAGCAATAACCATTTGGCAATAACCTTGATACGCATTCTGATTGTAGTAATTTTGATGGTAGTCTTCAGCCGCATAAAATTTTGTAGCCGGCGTTACTTTTGTTACAATTTCGCGATCGTATAATTTCTCTTTAGCAATCAGTGTTATATAATCTTGAGCCTTTTTCATCTGTTCTTCTGAATGATAAAAAATAGCACTGCGATATTGTGTTCCCACATCGGCACCCTGGCGGTTCAATGTGGTGGGATCGTGCGTACCAAAAAAGACTTCTAGTAAATCTTCGTAGGCCACCTCTTTCGGATCAAAGGTAATTTGAATCGCTTCAGCATGTCCTGTCGTACCCGTACATATTTCTTTATAAGTTGGATTCAAGGTTGTGCCTCCAATATACCCCGACACTACTTTTTTCACCCCTTTTATTTCTAAAAAAATGGCTTCGGTACACCAAAAACACCCACCTGCAAATGTGGCTATTTCCAGCGCATTCAAATCATTTTCAACGAAAGTTGGGCTTGCGCTACTCTCCTGTTGTGGCGACTCTTTTGCAATACAAGAAACAATTGTCATGCAAAAAGTAAGAAGTGATGATGGTACAATACTGTTCATAAAATTAATTTTGTTTAACAAAAGTAATAAAATAATAAACAAAAATGCCATTTTAACGTAACTTTATATTTTGAGGGAGGCAAACAGGCTAAAAAATGATTTTTTATTCGTGAAAAAACTTCGTTTCTTTGTGAAAATCTAAAGGCATGATCCGGGCAAAAAATCTACACAAATATTACGACTCTTTACACGTTTTGAAAGGGGTTGATTTGCAAATTAATTCAGGAGAAGTTGTATCAATTGTAGGCGCCTCCGGAGCCGGCAAAACGACTTTATTGCAAATTTTAGGCACTTTAGACCATCCCCAAAAACAAAACGATACCGTATTAGAAATTAATGGCCAATCGGTATTGGATTTAAATGATGTGGCCTTGTCTAAATTTAGAAATACCCATTTGGGATTTATTTTTCAGTTTCACCAATTACTTCCTGAATTTACAGCCTTAGAAAATGTTTGTATTCCAGGATTTATTGCTAAAAGGGATAAAGCTACTGTGGAAGCCGAAGCCAAACATTTATTAACGTATTTAGGCTTAGCCGATCGCATGCACCACAAACCCAGTGAACTTTCGGGCGGCGAACAACAACGCGTAGCTGTTGCCCGTGCATTAATAAACAAGCCTGCGGTATTATTTGCCGACGAACCCTCAGGCAACTTAGATAAATCATCAGCCCAAAATTTACACGAATTATTTTTTAAACTCCGTGATGAATTTGGACAAACCTTTGTCATTGTAACCCACAATGAAGAATTGGCAAATATGGCCGATCGAAAGCTGACGATGGTTGATGGAAATATTGTAACTATTTAAATTGATAAACATATAAGTTACATAAGCTTAAATGAACTTTGACAACTTATTAAAAGTGCATTGACGTTTTTACTTATATATCTTATAGGCTATAAAATGACACCATCCGAGTTAAAAGAATTTCTTGACGAAAAAGTTGCGTTGTACAACAATCCAAATTTCATTACTAGCGATCCTGTTCAGATTCCGCATTTGTATAGCCAAAAGGAAGATATTGAAATTGCCGGATTTTTAGCGGCTACCATAGCTTGGGGCAATAGAAAGATGATCATCAACAACGCACATAAAATGATGCAGTTGATGGGCAATTCCCCTTACGATTTTGTAATGAGCCACTCCGAAACGCAATTGGAAGGGCTAACACAATTTGTGCACCGTACATTCAATGGAACCGATTTTGTAGGATTCGCAAAAGGGTTGCAACACATTTACAGAAATCACAACGGATTAGAGGCCGTATTTTCAACACCTGCGGCTAGTTTACAACACGCTATCGCTAATTTTAAAACCTTTTTTTTTGAAATACCGCATGCCTCGCGAACCGAAAAACACATTTCGGATCCCTTAAAGGGCTCAGCAGCAAAACGCATCAACATGTATTTGCGGTGGATGGTACGAAAAGACAAAAATGGTGTCGATTTAGGAATTTGGAAAAACATTGAAGCGGCTCAATTGTCGTGTCCCTTAGACGTACATTCTGGAAATGTGGCGCGAAAACTAGGCCTACTCTACCGGACACAAAACGACGCCAAAGCCGTACGCGAACTTGACACCCAATTGCGCCTTTTAGACGCAAATGATCCTGTAAAATATGATTTTGCTTTGTTTGGATTAGGCGTTTTCGAAGGATTTTAAAAAAAAATCCTGCCGAAGCAGGATATGTGGAGAATACCGGATTCGAACCGGTCGCCTCTACGCTGCCAGCGTAGCGCTCTAGCCAAATGAGCTAATCCCCCAAAATTTCTCTGCGAATATAGGTATTTTTATGAAAACATAAAATAAAGTTTACAATTCCTTTTATGTGCCATCCTTTTTGAGATAGTATGACATACTTCTCAAAAAAGATTCTTTTGAAACCAAAAAAAATTGCTGTAGTTTTACCCCATTAATACTATACCATGCACGCAGATTATATAGTTGATCAAAATTTTTCCGATATTACATACTCCGAAAATGATGTAAAATTTAAAGAATATGAAAATTGCACCTTTACCCGTTGCGATTTTACAGCCTGTTCGTTTACAGCTGTTACCTTTATCGATTGCAATTTCTTAGATTGTAATTTTAAAAACACAAAAATCAACCATGTATCGTTGCGCGATGTTTGGTTTACCAATTGTGATTTTACAGCCGTTAACTTTGCCATGACCGATCAAATTTTATACGAGTTTCATTTCAAAGACAGTTTGTTGGATTATGCCCAGTTTTACAGTTTGAAACTTAAAAAAATGCAATTCATCAATTGTAGTATGGTTGCCGTTGATTTTATGGAAAGTGATTTATCTGAAGCAATGTTTGACAACTGTAATTTAAGACATGCCGTTTTTATTGGCACTACTGCTCATAAAACCGATTTTTCTACCAGTTATGATTTCATCATAGATCCTGAAAAAAACAAACTAAAAAGAGCTATTTTTTCTGCAGAAAATCTGTCGGGGCTTTTGAAAAAATATGACTTGGTGATAAAATAATTTTATTATTTGATTAGATTTATTGTTTTTCAATAAATTTTTATTGATATTTGTTTAGTAAACTTTTAAAATTAACACAAATGGAAATTAAAATAAGTACGAAACAAATATTAAATATATTGTATGCAGTTGCTTGGATCATCTTTATTGGGCTCAGTATTGATGCCGGTGGCTTCATCGTTAACACTTTTTATACATTATTCATTAATCCAGAAGGATCTTCTTATTTTTGGAATCACATTGATTTGGGCTCCTTGTACCAATTTAACCAAAGTCATTTTGTTACACTAACATCACTAATGACAATTGTTGCTGTTTTAAAAGCTATTTTATTTTATTTAATTATAAAAATAATACACAACAAAAAACTAAACTTAGTCAAACCTTTTAACAAAGAAGTTAATTGTTTTATTTTTAGTTTAGCTTACCTAGCTATTGGAATTGGATTGTTTGCTTCATGGGGGACTCACTTTTCTGAAAATATGATTCAACAAGGAGTTGCCATTCCCGCTATTCAACATTTAAAAATATCGGGGGGTGATGTATGGGTGTTTATGGGTGTTGTCTTACTTGTTATTGCCTATGTATTCAAACGCGGTATTGAAATACAAAATGAAAATGAATTAACGGTATAAATTATGGCCATAGTAGTTAACCTAGATGTCGTAATGGCAAAACGAAAGATGTCACTCAACGAACTTTCGGAAAAAGTAGACATTACTTTAGCCAATTTATCCATTCTGAAAACGGGAAAAGCTAAAGCCATCCGTTTTAGTACGCTGGAAGCCATTTGTAAGGTGCTAGAATGTCAACCTGGAGATGTATTGGAATTTGTGGAGGAATAACTTTGCGCTATACAATATTAATTACTTTTCAAGGTAATCTATAGCCGTTCATCAAAAAAAACTAGAATCGCTATTTGAACATAGTATACTTAATTACATGTTCTATAGCGATTTTTGAATTTATTTAGTAGATTTGTTATGCACTTGATTCTTAATTCTAAAACAAAATCATGAAATATATCACCCTCCTCTTTGTTCTTTTTTTATTGAAAAGCAATGGCCAAACGGATTTACAATTCAATAAAAAATTCATTCACTCTGAGGATCAATGGGTAGCTTTTTCTGCTGATAGTTTAGGCAATCATTCTTTTGGTTTCATTTATATTGATGCTCAGGCCGGCTTAACACTCAACTATAGTGGCAGTTTTAAAATTGATAGTAACGGGAAATATATTCTTAAGGAGAAACCGCAAAATGCTCAAATGATCTACAGACTACAACCCAATTCTGTTTTGGTTGCATTTATTCCTGATGACAAACTAATTGAATTAAACGTAAACAAAACGCCAGAATGGCTAAAATTTTACAAAAACAATGAAAATTCTATTGAACGACTTTACAGATGGGGTTATTTGTATAATGGATGGAATGAATGTGAAAAAGCGTTAACGTATCTTGAAAAAGCAGAAAAAATTAACAGTAAATTCAAGGGATTACAAACCGAATTAGCTTTTTCACATAATTATTTAAAAAATTACAAAAAAGCAGAAATAGCTTTAATGAAAGCACTCGCTGATGATCCGAATGACTGTTATACTTTAAAAGAATTAGCCTATACTTATAGACATTTAAATAAACTAGAGGCTTCTGCAGAAGTGTATTATAAAATGGCATCTTGCAAAGAAAAAAACTTCTTACAAGAAACTGCATATAATTTAGCCTTTAAATATTTTGAATTGAAGGATAAACAAAACTTTTTAAAATGGAATAAAGAAGTTAGAAATTGGGGTTCGAATACCTTCTATACTAAAAATTTAGACCTAATTGAGAAGGAATATAAATAAACGTTCTTATTATTCACTAATTTCAAGTTTATAGCCTTTACTGCGAATAACTACAATGTTTATGTTGGCATCAAGTTCTAGTTTTTTGCGAAGTTTTGAAATGAACATGTCCAAACTTCGACCCACTATAACCCCTTCATCTTCCCAAATTTCTTTTTGCAACCTACTTCTTTCAATGATCTGATTGGG
>DALYCS010000070.1:7053-8266 GCA_031973615.1 Flavobacterium sp.
CATTCTGAAGCAATTGCCGCTTTTGTACATCAAACAAAATCGAACCAAGGGCAAAGCTCTTGTCTTGTAAAACCTTTGGTGCTGTTTTCTTTGGTTTCACTACTTTACTATATGCAAAAACCAACAATACCATAAAGGCTAAACCTCCAAAAAAATAAGCATAACGTAATCCGTTAGTATTTTTTTCATTAAATTGGATGGAAATGACATAACAGGCTTTAGGCTGCCTTCTTCCAATACAAGATACAATGTCATCTTTTTGATTCTTGGAAATGGCAAAGGCATAAACTACATTTGAATTAGCGCAGTTATGCACCTTAACAATATAATCTTGGGCATCGGGATCTTTTTGTAATAATCTTTTTGTAATACTAACAAGTGATGCTGTTTGAAAAGTTAGCTCGTTTTCAAACTTTATTTGGTATACATTTTCGTTTAATTTCGCTACCGGAAGCACTCGAGAGGAAGTATCTCCCGATTGTAAAAGCAATTCATGACCAATTTTTCGTAGCAAAACGTCTCTTTTAGAACGCTCAAAACCAGTACTAGAATTTGTCTCAATTGCCACAAAACTAACTGCAATAAAGAAAAGAGGCAGCAGAAAAAATAGAACATTGCGGTTTATTGAGCGTATGATTTGACTAAATTGCATCGTGTAAATTAAATATTTACAAAGTTTACATTTTTATTTACAATACCAAATCTTACATCTGAAAAATATAACTGTAAATTCGTATCCTAATTTAAACACATTATAAAAACTATGAAAAGAATCGTATCAGCGCTTACAATTTGTTTGCTTGTTATCAGCAGCCAATTGTTCACCAATTGTGAAGAAAAAAAGGAAACAGTCATCGCGTCAAAACCGGTACAAAAACCGTTGACCGAAGCACAGAAAAAAGCCAATCGGGAAGCTAGAGCAAAATGGGAAGCTTCACCCGATGGCATTCAATACAAAAAATGGCAAAATTCGCCCGAAGGAAAAAAAGTACAAGCCAGTCATGACAAAATAAGAAAACAACTTCAAGAATCCAGTACTATGGAGGCTGTGGTGACTTCGGTTACGTTTGAACGCGAAGGATCAAATGGCAAAGGCCCAAAATGGTTATTGGTTAAAATTGAAGACGAAACCTATATGATGCAATTTGTTCCTAAAGAATTTGAACAATTAAAAAGCTTACAAGTCAATGATAAAATTAGCCTCAAAAGCGGT
>DALYCS010000071.1:0-2667 GCA_031973615.1 Flavobacterium sp.
GTTCTTAAAAGGAAAAGAATCTTTATTTGCTGTCTTTTTTGTTTTTATATTAATTTTTGCCACCATGACCGAAAGCATCGGTTTGCATTTTATCATTGGCGCCTTTTTTGCGTCCATGCTTATTTCTAAAGACTTAGTGGGCGAAAAACATTTAGAAACCTTTCACAATACTACTAACAGCATGGCGATGGGATTTTTAGCTCCTATCTTTTTTGCGGGTATTGGGCTAGAGTTTCAATTTTCCTCCATTCAAAACTACCCATTGTTGTTTGCTATTATTGCTGTTTCCTTTTTATCTAAAATAATTGGCGGATACATTGGTGGTCGATTTGCAAGATTAAACCATAAAGTTTCATTGGCATTAGGCATCGGATTAAATGCAAGAGGGATTATGGAATTGGTAATCGCAAACATTGCATACAAAGCAGGCATTATCAATACTGAAATTTTTTCCATGCTAGTTATTATGGGATTAATCACTACATTATCGACTCCGTTTTTACTTAAAAGAGCGTTTAAATCAATTGAAAAGGCTGTTTAATTTGATTTTTTTGAAAATAATTCAAATTTGTTAATTTAATATTCTAAAATATTTTTTACATTTGCACCCGAATTGCTACCATACAATTCATACATAAAAATCATTTAAAATAATATTGGCATGTACTTGACAAAAGAAACTAAAGCTGAAATCTTCGCTAAACACGGAGGGAAAGCTGAAAACACTGGATCTGCTGAAGGGCAAATCGCATTATTCACATTTAGAATTTCTCACTTAACGGAGCATTTGAAAAAAAATCGTCATGATTTTAACACAGAACGCTCATTAGTGCTTTTAGTAGGAAAAAGAAGAAGTCTTTTAGACTATTTAAAGAAAAAAGATATCAACAGATATCGTGAGATTATTAAAGAATTAGGTATTAGAAAATAATCAACTAAGGGGCTTTTTGCCCCTTTTTGTTTTAATATATTCACTAAAAAAGTTTGGTTTTTCATTGGGATTTTTAACAACAACTACACAACAACACAACACCCATTGTATAATCAATAAGAGAATTTTATGATTCCAAATGTAACAAAAGAAACAATCGATTTAGGTGATGGAAGAATCATCACGATTGAAACAGGTAAATTAGCAAAACAAGCCGACGGTTCTGTGGTTGTTCGTTTAGGAGATTGTATGTTGTTAGCAACAGCAGTTTCTGCAAAAACATCCAATCCAGGGGTTGACTTTTTACCTCTTACGGTAGATTACCGTGAAAAATTTGCAGCAGCAGGACGTTTTCCTGGAGGATTTTTCAAAAGAGAAGCTCGTCCAAGTGATAGCGAAGTGTTAACCATGCGATTAGTAGACCGTGTATTACGTCCGCTTTTCCCAGATGATTATCATGCAGAAACACAAGTGATGATTCAGTTAATGTCTCATGATGAAGAGGTAATGCCAGATGCGTTGGCAGGATTAGCTGCTTCTGCAGCTTTAGCTGTTTCTGACATACCTTTCTACAATTTAATTTCAGAAGTTCGTGTTGCTAGAGTTGATGGAAAATTTATCATCAATCCAAGTAGAACACAATTAGAATTATCAGACATCGATATGATGATTGGTGCTTCTTTAGACTCAGTAGCAATGGTAGAAGGTGAAATGAAAGAAATTTCGGAAGCCGAAATGATTGAAGCTATCAAATTTGCTCACGAAGCCATCAAAGTTCAAATTCAAGCTCAATTACGCTTACAAGCTGCTTTTGGTAAAAAAGAAACGCGTACCTATGAAGGCGAAAAAGAAAATGAAGAAATCTATAAAAAAGTAAAAGCAGCCGCTTACGATAAAATTTATGCAATTGCCAAAGTAGGATCGGCTAAGCACGAAAGAACGGCAGCTTTTGCAGAAGTTAAAGAAGAAGTTAAAGCGTTATTTACAGAAGAAGAATTAGCAGCAGATGGCGATTTAGTTTCTAAATATTTCTACAAAACTAACAAAGAAGCTGTACGTAATGTAGTTTTAGAATTAGGCATTCGTTTAGACGGAAGAAAAACAACTGAAATCAGACCTATTTGGTGTGAAACAGATTATTTGCCTTCTGTTCATGGCTCATCCTTATTTACACGTGGCGAAACACAAGCTTTAGCCACAGTAACATTAGGAACTTCAAGAGAAGCCAACCAAATAGATTCTCCATCTGAACAAGGAGAAGAAAAATTCTACTTACACTACAACTTCCCTCCTTTTTCAACTGGTGAAGCAAAACCGTTAAGAGGAACTTCAAGAAGAGAAGTAGGTCATGGAAACTTAGCACAACGTGCTTTAAAAAATATGATTCCTGCCGATTGTCCTTACACTATTCGTATCGTTTCGGAAGTATTAGAATCTAATGGTTCTTCTTCTATGGCAACGGTTTGTGCGGGCACTATGGCGTTGATGGATGCGGGAGTTCAAATGATTAAACCAGTTTCTGGTATTGCTATGGGATTGATTACTGACGGCGAAAAATTTGCTGTATTGTCTGATATCTTAGGTGATGAAGATCACTTAGGTGATATGGACTTTAAAGTAACAGGTACTGCAGACGGAATTACAGCGTGTCAAATGGACATCAAAATTGATGGATTACGTTATGACATTATGGAACAAGCCTTAGGCCAAGCGCGTGATGGACGTATGACACGCTG
>DALYCS010000071.1:2677-5072 GCA_031973615.1 Flavobacterium sp.
CATATTTTAGGAAAAATTACCGAAACCATTGCTACTCCTCGTGCCGATGTAAAACCAAAAGCACCAAAAATTATCACAAGAACCATTCCTGGAGCATTTATTGGCGCGTTAATTGGACCTGGTGGAAAAGTAATTCAAGAATTACAAAAAGCTACAGGAACTACGATCGTGATCAACGAAGTGGATGAGCAAGGTGTAGTTGAAATTTTAGGAACCAATCCAGATGGCATTGCGGCAGTAATGGCTAAAATTGATTCGATCATTTTCAAACCAACAATGGGAGAAGCATACGAAGTAAAAGTAATTAAAATGTTAGATTTTGGAGCAGTTGTAGAATACACACAAGCGCCAGGAAATGAAGTTTTATTACACGTATCTGAATTGGCTTGGGAACGTACAGAAAATGTAACTGACGTTGTCAATATGGGAGATGTATTTCAAGTGAAATATTTAGGAATCGATCCTAAAACTAGAAAAGAAAAAGTTTCTAGAAAAGCACTTTTACCTCGACCTCCAAGAGAAGAAAGACCTATTGAAAAGAAAGATACCCCACAAGGTTAATTTCGAAACACCAATATACTTAAACCCTCAATTCAAATTGAATTGAGGGTTTTTTTATTGAAATTTAGTGTTGTTTTTTTAGTACATTTACGACCTAATACGAATTACATGAAATTAAAAACGTCCCGAATACTATTGCTTAGCGTTTTTCTATCACTGACCTCTTCATCCTTTTCACAAAGTGCTATTGAAGAGTATTTTGATACAACTGTAGGAAAAGAAAATTTACCACTAAATAATGGACCCTTTTATTTTACAACCTTTCGAACTCTAGACTCGCACCAGTTTTACAACACAAATAAATTTGACAAAGGAACAATTGTTTATGATGGCCAATTATACAACTCCGTAAACTTAAAATACGATTGTCATCGTGACGTATTGATCTTTAAACCCTATGGAGAAACCGAAAATTTTGGAATCATACTTATTGAAAAAAAAGTGGAACGCTTTACTTTAAATCACAAAAACTTTATCAATCTAAGTGTTGTTACTAAAGACAGTTTGAAAAATGTCACTGGCTATTACGAAGAAAGTGTAAAAAACTCACACTTCACTTTTTATATCAAACATAAAAAAGATCGCAGAGAAAACATTAAAGACAATACTATTTTCAACGTATTTGGTATAGATAATTCGTTTTTACTAGCTTATAAGAATGCCTATTATAACATCGATAGTAAAAAAGATGTAAGCCAATTATTCCTGGAACAAAAAAAGGAAATTAATGCGTTTTATACCGATAATTCTAAGCTTCTTAAAGAAGATAAAACCGCTTTCTATGAAAAACTTTTTATATATATTGACCAAATAATCACAACAAAATAGAACTGTCAATATGAAAAAAATAATATTAGCCTTGTCACTGTTGTGTATTGCTCCTTTGTTTGGCCAACAAGACACTTTAAAAATCATTACCTTAAATGCTGCCAATCTTGAAGACGCCTTACATCAAATTGAGCAACAAACCCAACAGACCTTTTTTTATCAAAAAAAATGGCTTGAAAATTATACGCAACCCATAAACGAAACGTATAAATCTAAAACTCTTGAAGCGATTTTACAAGAGGTATTGAAACCCACAAATCTGAATTTTTTTATCGATAAGAATAAAGTAATCGTAACTCAAAACAGCGTTATTCACAACAAAGTTGCTTCAGATTTTATGGAAATCCAAAGCAACCGTTGGTCTATCAATCCCATATTGATTGAAGAAACACAAAAAAACGCTCGCGATAACAATTCAAGTGGAACATTAATTGTAATTGGGAAGGAGTCTAAAACCAAAGACAACAGCACCTTTGAAATTACCGGAATAATTAGCAATCCAAAAAATGGCATGCCCATTCCAGATGCTAATTTCATCATTCAACAAAAAATTGCAGCAACCTCTAATGAAAAAGGTTTCTACAAAATGCTCCTTCCATATGGAAAATATGAACTTGACATTGAAGCACCTGGGTTCAAAAAAATTCACGTAACACTACTTGCTTATGGAAGTGGGGAAAAAAATTTCAAACTTATAGATGCTTTAACGGAATTGAATGAAATTGTCATTGAAACCGGTAGTGAAAAAAACATAAAAAGTACAACTTCGGGTATCACTTCCATAAACATGGAAGATGTAAAAAACGTCCCTATGGTTCTTGGGGAGCGCGATATTTTAAAGGTTGCCACTACCTTGCCCGGAATCAAAACTACTGGCGAAGGCTCTGCTGGGGTTAATGTACGTGGCGGAAAAGAAGATCAAAATTTATTTTTATTAGACAATGCTACGCTCTATAACCCTTCACACTTTTTTGGTTTTTTCTCCTCTATAAATCCTTATGTAATT
>DALYCS010000071.1:5082-8236 GCA_031973615.1 Flavobacterium sp.
AAGGAAGTGTTCCTGCCGAATTTGGCGGCAGACTATCTTCCGTGTTTGATATCAAATCAAAAAATGGTACAACCGAAAAAGTAACTGGTGAAGGTGGAATTGGACCGGTAACTAATAATTTAACATTATCTATTCCAGTAGTTAAGAAAAAATCAAGCCTTGCCATTGGTGGTCGTTCTTCATATTCTGATTGGTTGTTAAAAGAAATTGACAATCCAGAAATTAAAAAAAGTAAGGCTTCTTTTTACGACTTACTTCTTAAATACAGTCATGAAATATCGGATAAAACCAGCATAGAAGCAACACTTTATTACAGTAAAGATATGTTTAATTTGACGTCAGATTCTACATACACTTACAGCAATAGAATTATTGCAGTCAATGGAAAACATTCCTTTAACGAAAAGAATAAAGCCGAATTTGGTATTACAAATTCCGATTATCAATTTGGTATCGATTTTGAAAAAAACAATTTAAAATCGTTTGATTTTGGATTTAAAATCAATGAAACCAAATTACTGTATAAAGGATTATACAATTATAGTGCGAAACATAAATTTACTTATGGTATCAATGCTACTTTGTACAACATCAGTCCAGGAACATTAACGCCAACGGATCAAAATTCATTACTAACCTACCAAAGCATTCAAAAAGAAAAAGGATTAGAAAACGCTTTGTTTTTGTCCGATAACATTACTATTACCAAAAAAACAGCCCTTAATTTAGGATTGCGTTTTTCTACATTTTTAGCACTCGGACCTTCTACACAGAGAATTTATGCGCCAAATGCTCCAATAAACAATGGAAGTGTATTGGATGAAATTAGTTATAAAAACAACGAGGTCATTAAAACCTATAACGGACTTGAATATCGCATTGCCTTACGACACATTGTTTCGGAAACTATTTCATTAAAAGCGAGCTACGATACCAATTTCCAATATTTACACAAATTATCAACTAATACGACGCAATCGCCAACAGACACTTGGAAACTAGCCGATACTAATATCAAGCCTAGTTATGGTCAACAGCTAGCTGTTGGAGCTTACAAAAACTTCAAAGGACTACCCTATGAACTGAGCATCGAGAGTTATTATAAAAAATCAACTAATGTATTAGATTACAAAGTAGGTGCTGAATTGATTCTCAATAATCATATCGAAACAGAAGTGCTTCAGGGAGAAGGAAAAGCTTATGGTATTGAATTGTTGTTCAAAAAAACAAGTGGTCAATTGAACGGTTGGATTGGCTATAGCTACTCCCGTTCCTTTGTAAAACTTGACAGTAAATTTATACAAGAAAGAGTAAATAATGGATCTTATTTTCCAGCTAATTTTGATAAGCCACACGACCTAAGTCTTATCCTGAATTATAAATTTACCAAACGATACAGCCTTTCAACAAATTTTATTTATCAAACGGGTAGACCCATTACCTATCCAATAGGAAGTTATGAATTTGGTGGCGCACAATATACACTATACAGCGACAGAAATAAATTTAGAATTCCCGATTACTACCGTTTAGATATTGGACTAAACATTGAAGGAAATCATAAAATTAAAAAATTCGCACACAGTTATTGGAACATTTCTGTTTACAATGTTTTAGGTAGAAACAATCCGTATTCAATTTACTTTATTACAGAGGCCGGAAAAATTAAAGCGTACCAAACCAGTATTTTTGCAATTCCTGTACCTACAATAACCTATAATTTTAAATTTTAACGATGAAAAAAAACATATTTATCAAAGCAATTTGCATCGTATCGCTTCATTTAGTATTGCTTAGCTGTACAGAACCTTATGCCTTACAATCTAACAGCTACGAAAGCGCCTTAGTTGTAGAAGCAACTTTGACCAACGAACTGAAACAACATGAAGTGAAAATTTCAAAAACATTTCAACTTGGAGAGCGCCAAAATGAAACAGAAAATGGGGCCATAGTAAAAATGCATGGCGATAATGGCACCGTGTATGATTTTGAACAAACGGATGGTATCTATCGTGCCACAACAGCGTTCCAAGCTGCTCAAAATGTTTTCTATCATTTAACGATTGAAACAGCTGATGGAAATCATTATGTTTCAGACGAACAAAAACTTCCTGCTACCAATGCGCTTGAAAACATTACTGCAACAAAAACAACTGTTGATGGTGTAAGTGGGGTGCAAATTGCAGCAAATAGTTTTGACGCCACCAATTCATCCAAATATTACCGCTATACTTTTGAAGAAACTTATAAAGTTATTGTACCAAATTGGTCTCCAAATAAATTATTGTTTACCAATGCCGATGTAGTAATCATTGCCTTACGTGATGATCCTCAAACAAGAGTGTGTTATTCTACAAACAGCTCCAAATATATAAATATCACATCTACTGCCGATTTATCTGAAGATCGTGTGAGCAACTATCCTATTCATTTTATTCCACAAAATGACAACCGAATTGCGAATCGATATTCGATACTAGTTAAACAGTATGTTCAAAATTATGAAGCTTTTAATTTTTACAGAATATTAAAAAGCTTTTCCAGTTCTGAAAACATACTTTCTCAAGTGCAACCTGGTTTTATTTATGGTAACATACAGTGCACAACCAATCCTAATGAAAAAATTATCGGGTTGTTTGATGTAGCAACCGTTTCAGAAAGAAGAATTTTCTTTAATTATGAAGATCTTTTTCCTGGCGAACTTCGCCCAGATTACATAGACAATTGCGAAATTTTTGAATTTGATGCCGGATGTTTTGGTATAACATGTACGGCAAACGGATATCACGCATTAAAAAGCGGATATTTAACCGGTAAATTAGCATATTATCAAAACACAGGAAACATCTATAAAATGGTGAAGCCTGTTTGTGGCGATTGCACCACTTTTTCTTCTAATATAATTCCTCCATTTTGGCAATGAAAAAACTTATAATTTTATTCACCCTTTGTTTTTTAAATAATTTTGCTCAAAACACAACTTTTGAAGGCGAAACTATTTTTCTACACACCAATGCTTCTACATTCATCACAGGGGAAACCTTGAGATACAAAATTTATTGCAGAAATGCAGCCACCAAAGAAGCGAGCAAAATAAGCAAAATAGCTTATGTAGAAATAATCAACGAAAAAGGAGAAAGCATCACTCGTGATA
>DALYCS010000072.1:0-4969 GCA_031973615.1 Flavobacterium sp.
ATCTATTGTATTGTGTTTGAACATCGGATTTAAGTCATATTTAACATATAGACTGACTGATTTATACCCAATGTAGCTGCTTAAACCGTATGAAAAGTCGGAAACATTGAAATCCCCTTTTTGCTTGTTTTTTACTTCACCTCCATTTTCTTCATAATACAAGAGTTGTTTGGATTTAACGCGAATCCCAGAATAACCTCCAATACCTAAACGAACCGATTCATGTGTTCTGAAATAGGTTTTCGACCCATCTTTTGATATTGACTTAGGTGAAAAATCAAATTCTAGATGCAAAGGAATCGTTAAAAATACATTTCTAAATCGAGAATCATCTAGATGACGAGATGCCGTTACCAAATTAGTCTGATTACCTTCTTCAACAAAATAGCGGTTATCGGTTGGACGAAGATTATTGTACATCAAAGTCAAACCATATTTAACGTGTAATAAATTATGATTTTGTAGCAATCTTGAATTGTATGTAACCCCCCATTCATAAAAATGAGAACCCCAAACTTTATAATCAGAATCTTCTAAAGACGCTCCTTTAGTAATCAAATTATTCAGACCAAAGGCAAAAACAAATTGTGATGTAGTTCTTTTGGATTTGCGTTCAATCTTATCTTGTTCCCCTTTATAAACCTTCATAGAACCCAGATTTATTTCTGTGTGATTTTCCCCAATAGAATCTTTTGTGTTACTTCCTAAAATAATCGATTTTCTTCCTTTTTTAATGGAGTCGGCATTTATTATCTTACCTTCTACTTTATCTTTTACTAATTGCGCCAATTTTGCTTCTTGAATAGCAACTTTAGATTCAATATTATGAGCACGCTCTTGTGCTATATGTTCCTTTAATTCTTGTCCTTTTACTGGAGTGATTTTTCCTTCTTTGATTTTTAAATCAATGGCTTCTACTTCAATTTTTAAAGCATTTTTCTCTTCTTTTGTAATCATTTCAATAGTTAAGGCAATCTCCTTAACTTGTTTTTCAAACGTTTTTTCTTGTGCTACAGATTTTGTTACAAGTCCAAACACCATAACTAAGGTGTATAAAATAATTTTTTGCATGTCTTTTGGGTGTTAATTAATTTTTATCTATTCATAATTTCGATTCACTAATGCTGATTTAGCATCTTGAATCTTTTTAGACAACTTATCTAATGTACTCTCTTTATGGGTTTCGTCTAATTCCTTTTCAACATGTGTCAACAAAGAAGTAGCATCTATTTTAACTCTTGGTTTATCAATTGTCTTTTTATCCGACGGATTTATTTTTTCGGTGGTTTGAATGTCGGCTAATAATTTTTCTGGAGAAATGTATTTATAGGTGTTGGGATTTTTTCTTCCAAAACACTTTCTGACTTTGTCTCTTTATTTGTTTCGACTGAGTTTATATTTCTTGCCGGTTTTGATTTATTTATTTCATTCTGAACCAAAACCGATTTTACATTTTCAACAGAAATTTCATCTATTTTATTGGTTTTAACCGAATCAATTTCTTCGTTGATAGTTGTTACAATTGGAACAGAATTATTAATTTCTGTTGTTCCGTCTGAATTGAAAAGAAAAAATCCCAATCCGAAAAAAAGTATCATAGAAGCAGCTACAAAAAACCAACCGTAACCTTTCTTCTCCCTTTTTTCTTCCGAAATAGTTAACAGGGCATCTAATCGATTCCAAGTTTGATCAGAGGGCTGAATCTCTCTTGCTTTGAGCTTTTCTTTAATTTGACTATCTATATTATGTTGTTCCATTGAGCTTATTTTTTAATTCTATAATTTGTTGTTGCAATACCTTACGCGCATGTGATAATTGCGATTTTGAGGTACCCTCACTAATATGGAGCATGGTGGCTATCTCATGATGTTTGTAACCTTCAATTGCATATAAGTTAAATACAGTTCTGTATCCTTCAGGCAATTGATCAATCATATTTTGAATGTCATCAACAGAAAAATCTTCCATCTCATAGGCAAATTCATCAGCAATAGTGATGACTTCATCAATATCATGGTGATTGAAATAATTTTTTTTTACCCTCAGAAAATCAATACACTCATATATCATTATACGCCGAATCCAACCTTCAAAACTGCCCTTATGTTCAAAGCTTTTTAGTTGGGTAAATACTTTCATAAATCCAGATAGCATGACATCCTCAGCATGATGTACATCTTTTATGTATCGTCTGCAAACACCTAGCATTCTAGCTGAAAATTGAACGTAAATTTGCTGCTGTGCTGACCGGTTATGGTCCACCGCCAAAGCAATTAACTTTTTTTCTTCCTGATATAAGGGGATTACCTTCATTTTTAAGTTCAATTCAAATTTCCTGCCAAATGCGTTTTAGTGGACTTGTATACATAATTGATCCCATCTATAGACATAGACGAGTTTAACATAAAAAAGGTTGTATGAATGAAAAATTAATTTAAATTTCTCTTCTTAATGTAACTTTTTGGTGAAGTTTTAGTGTAACCTTTAAAACTAATTGAAAAGTAGGATAGTGAATTAAAACCACAGGCGTCAGCAAGTTGCTGCACATTGGTTTCACCAGCTTCAATTAATCGAATCGCATACTCAATGCGTAATTGTCGCACATAAGTAGTGGTATTCATTTGCTTATCTCTTCGGATTTTTTTATCCAACGCCGACTTACTAATAAACAATTCTGTTGCAATTTTATCAATGGTAATATTAGTCTTGATATTATTTAATATAATATCATTCAATTGTTCGAAGAAATTTTTATTTTTAAGCTTAATAGTCACCTTAGAAAAAGGATCTTGTGTATTGCTATTGATTATATTTTTTTTAAACTGAAGAAAGTTTTTAATTTTTAATAATAGTTCTTGAATTTTGAAAGGTTTAATGATAAAATCATTTACGCCATTTTCTAATTGTTTTATTTTCATTTCAAAAGACATATCAGCAGTGATGATCAAAAAAGGAATTTCATCATACTTTTTATACTTTCTGATTTTTAAAAATAATTCTTCGCCCGACATTATGGGCATCATGAGATCACACACAATAATATCAGGTACTTTTTGTTCTAAATAATGATAGGCTTCTAGCCCATTATGACACCACTTAACTTCATAACCGTTAATTTCCAATAACTCTGCAATGGTCTGACCTAAAGAGATATCGTCTTCAATTAATAATATTTTTGGCGCTTTTGTCTTCATAATGTAAAATTAATTCTTTATTTGTTAAATTATACGTATTTTTTTTTAATTTAGTACTACAGAATTTTAAATAGTCTAATAACAAAAGACTTATTAACTGTTTTGGAGTTTATTAGGTATATCAAACCTAAAAATATTGCCATAATCTATTGAACATAATATAGCCTATAGAAAATGAATCATTTATTAAAAGCCATTTCCGAAGCAAACAATCATTTACTGAGAGAAAACAACATCAATAACGCCCTTCAAGAATGTATTAGTGCCTTAGGTAGCAATATATTAGTAGATCGATGCTACATATTTAAAAACGAGATCAAAGATGGAGTACTCATTTTAAATTATGAATTTGAATGGTGTAAAGAAAATGTTCCTCCATTTATTGGAAGCCCTGAGTTGAGTGGCTTACCGTACGATGCTTTTCCTGGATTATTTGAAACATTAAACCAAAATAAACCTTTATTTGGTTTAGTTCGTGAAAGTGACAATGTACTTTTTCGAGAAACCATGGAAATGCAAGGCATCTTGTCCTATTTATTTACTCCTATTTTCTCTGATGACCAATTTTGGGGCTGGATTGGTTTTGATGATTGTGAATCGGAACGCGTTTGGCAAGAGCAAGAAGTAAATGTATTGCATACCGTAGCGCGAAATATTGGCATTTGCTTGAATCAAGACAAAGTAGTTTCCAAACTTGAAACCACATTAGACGAACTAAATTTTTATATTAACAGTTCAAATCAGGCCAAATGGGAATGGAATTTAAAAACGCATCAAATTACATACTCTTTCAACTGGAATGAAATTTTAGGGTATTCTATAGAAGAATTAGGCAGTAATCTTGAAGTATGGAAAGATAAGGTACATCCGGAGGATTACGATAGTATTAGAAATCAATTATTCAATTATATTTTTAAAAAAACCGATCGCTATGATGGTGTTGCACGTATTTTACATAAAAATGGGCATTATGTTTGGATAAAATATTCGGGCATCATGCTCATGGATTGTCAAGGAACCCCAACTAAAATAATTGGAACTCAAATTGACATTAGCGCCATTAAAGAAAAAGAAATTGAACTGGCGCAACAACGTAATGACTATGACAACATGGTGAATAATTTGGCTGAAATTGTATTTAAAACCGATTTAACCGGCAAATTATTGTTCTTAAATAAACCTTGGGAAAAAATTACAGGTTATGATATACAGGAATGCATTGGCCAAAACATTTTTGACTTTTTAACCCATATTGATTCAGATTCATTTCATCTTAATCTGAAAAAATCAAAGCTACTAGAAGGCAAATTAATCCATCAAAAAGGAGAAAAAATTGATGTTTTACTTCTTCTAAGTCTACAGACAGATCTTAAAGACATTTCCCAATTCATATTGGGCAGTATTACCGATATCAACGATTTAATTTCATTGCGAAAAGAGCTTGAAATTTCAGAACAAAAATACCGGTTCATTGCTGAAAATACCTCTGATTTGGTCGTCCAACATGAATTCAATGGCATCATAAAATATATTTCAAACAATTGCGATCGAATTACGGGATATCAAGAAGAAGAACTTCTCGATCAAGACCCTTATCAATTTATTCATCCAGATGATATCCAAGAAATCATCACCAAACATCAAAATATTTTACACTTAAAAATTTACCTAAATATTTACGCTTATTAGTAAGTACAAAATTTCTTTCATAATCATCATTTTCAAGAAATACTTTTACTTCATTGTCTTTTACTTTTAATATTACATAATCTAAT
>DALYCS010000072.1:4979-8182 GCA_031973615.1 Flavobacterium sp.
CAGAAGAATTACTTGACAAAGATCCCTATCAATTTATCCATCCCGATGATATTCAAGAAATTGTAACAAAACATAATAATATTTTAAATTTACGAAATGAAGTTATAACATTTCGTTTCTTAAAGAAAAATCAGGAATATGTTTGGTTTGAAACTTCCGTAAAAATCATCAGAGATGCTTCTGATAAGGACATCGGTATTCAAACATCAAGTAGGGATATCTCCCAGCGACTCAAAGATCAAGAAGAAGTTAAACGCGCCTTAGAAAAACAAAGTGAACTTAACGATTTGAAATCGGGTTTTGTGACTATGGCCTCACATCAGTTTAGAACGCCTTTATCCGTTATTTACTCAAATATTGAATTGTTGCATTTAAAAATGAAACAATCCTGTGATAAAAAAGACATCAAAACAATAACCGCTCGAATCACTTCTGAAGTGGATCGCATGACTGAATTGATGAACAACATATTGATCTTTGGTGAGAATGAATCCAATAAATTAAAAATAGATCTTAAAAAAATAGATTTCGATGAATTTGCTGATCGTTTGATTGAAACGTACTACAATCAAGAAAAGGATGGCCGGAAATTAATCGTTACAACGCAAGGATTGGTAAAAAAAATCGAAACAGACGAACGCTTAATGATTCATATTCTAACCAATTTAATTTCTAATGCCTTTAAATATTCTAAAGGCTGCGAAAATCCAAAACTATTGATCACTTATTTCGATACGTATTATAAAATTGAAATCATCGATTTTGGAATTGGCATCTTACCCGAAGAAAACAAACATTTATTCAAATCCTTTTTCAGAGGGAGCAATACGGCAAACATTAAAGGATCTGGATTAGGACTAATTATTGCCAAACAATTTACAGAATTATTAAATGGAACGATTAGTATTCACAGTGCTCCAAATAACACACGTGTAGTATTAGAATTTCCTTATAAACAACTGTAAGGGCTATTTTTTCCGTTCAATGACATAATTTACCATCAATTCAAGAGCTCTTTTGTATTCTGAATCAGGAAATTCTTGGAGAATATGTAAGGCTTGCTGTTGAAATTCGACCATCTTTTGTTCTGCATACGCTAATCCCTGTTGATCTTTCACAAACTGAATAACTTCGGCTACTCGTTTTTTGTCTTTGTTATGGTTTTTAATCGAATTGATCACCCAACTTTTTTCTTGCTTAGTACAATGGTTTAAGGTATAGATTAAAGGCAATGTCATTTTTTGCTCTTTGATGTCAATTCCGGTAGGTTTACCAATAGCATCATCAGTGTAATCAAATAAATCATCTTTAATTTGAAAGGCCATCCCTATAAGTTCCCCAAATTTGCGCATTTTTTCAATAATCTCCGAATCATTTGGGACAACAGAACATGCCCCTAAAGAACAACATGCTGCGATTAAAGTTGCTGTTTTTTGACGAATAATCTCGAAATAGATATCCTCGGTAATATCTAATCGTCTTGCTTTCTCTATTTGAAGCAATTCGCCTTCGCTCATTTCGCGTACTGCAACTGAAATTATTTTCAGTAAATCAAAATCGTTATTGTCAATCGACAACAATAGTCCTTTTGACAATAAAAAATCACCAACTAAAACTGCTATTTTATTTTTCCAAAGTGCATTTATAGAGAAAAAACCTCGACGCTTGTTGCTGTCATCTACAACATCATCATGAACTAGCGTAGCGGTATGAATCAATTCAATTACCGAAGCACCTCTATACGTTCGCTCGTTAATAGAACCTTGAGTGACCATTTTTGCTGTCAAAAAAACAAACATTGGACGCATTTGTTTGCCTTTTCGATTGACAATATAATGCGTAATCCGATTCAATAAAGCCACTTTTGAAGACATTGCCTTACGGAATTTTTCCTCAAAAAGATCCATTTCTTGAGCAATTGGCAACTTTATTTGTTCAGTAATTTTCATCACTACAAAGATAACATTCTCACACTGAATAGAAAAGATTTTTTAGTATTAAACTTTTTTATTACATTTGAGTCTAATATTCAGAACTTTAAACACTATAATATGAAAAATGCAATTAAATTAATGGCTGTTTTAGCTATATTCATAACGTATACTAGTTGTGAAAATGACGCCACGACTGCTCCTACTCAATTGACTTCAAATGATGCCATTGTAAACTCTAAAATTGACTTGGCGAGTGACGACATTGCTACCATTGCCGATCAATTATTTGATAACATCAATAGCAACACAATTACATACCGTTCAATTGACAACACAGCATCTATTTTTACAAGTTGTGCTACTATTACAAGAGTTCCTGCCTTTGGAACTGCCATTTCTCCTGGCACTCAGGTAACCAAAACAATTGATTTTGGTACAACAGGATGTACTTTAAATAATGGAAATGTAGTTCGAGGTAAAATCATCATTAGTTTTGTATTTCAACCTAGTGCCGTTTCACATACGGTAACATATACTTTTGATAATTTCTATCATAATAATATTAAATTTGTGGGTACCAAAACGTTTACCCGCTCCATGACTACACAAACAGCTACGGCTGCACCACATCCTATTGTAGTTATGGAATTAGACATGACCATTATATTACCAAATGGAGATGAATATATTCGAGTAGGTACGAGAACTAGAGAATTAATTGAAGGATTTAGCACTGAAAATAATTTTATGGACAACATCTATAAAATTACTGGTAGCTGGACTACAACTGCACCAAATGGAAACCAACATACTGCAACGATTACTGAACCTCTTAGAGCTAAAATGAGTTGTATTGCTTTAAACAAACCGATTTTAGCCAAAGGGATTATTTCGTTTGTGAGAAATGATATTGCATCTACGCTTGATTATGGAAATGGAGATTGCGATAATATTGCAGTATTTACGATTAACGGCGTTTCCTACACCATAACTATCGGAAATTAATACAATAAAAAAAGGGCTTTAAATAAAGCCCTTTTTTTATGATTTATTTGCTAATTGTCCGCAAGCTGCATCAATATCTTTTCCGCGACTCCTTCTCACTTTAGCAACGATGTTGGCTTTTTCTAAAGCAACTATATAAGCATTTGTAGCTTGTTCTGATGCTTGTTGGAACATTCCATCATCTATTGGATTGTATTCAATTAAATTTACTTTACAGGGTACAAATTTGCAGAATTTGACCAAAGCATCAATCGATTTTTTATC
>DALYCS010000073.1:0-5378 GCA_031973615.1 Flavobacterium sp.
GTGAAAGGATACAAATGTATTTTTGTTACCACCGATAAACAATCCAAAGAAAAATCAGATATTCTTCGTGCTGTGGGTGCAAAAGTAATCGTATGTCCTACCGATGTTGAGCCAACAGATCCGAGATCGTATTATTCGGTTTCTAAAAAATTGGGGGAAGAAATTCCAAATTCTTGGTATGTAAATCAATACGATAATCCGAGCAACGCCATCGCTCATTATGAGCAAACTGGTCCTGAAATTTGGGAGCAAACCGAAGGAAAAATCACCCATTTTGTTGTAGGAGTAGGAACAGGAGGAACAATTTCTGGTGTGGCAAAATATTTAAAAGAGAAAAATCCAAATATTAAAATATGGGGCATCGATACCTACGGATCGGTTTTTAAAAAATATCACGAAACGGGTATTTTCGATGAGAACGAAATCTATTCTTACATTACCGAGGGTATTGGTGAAGATATATTGCCTAAAAATGTTGACTTTTCGCTTATCGATGGATTTACAAAAGTAACCGATAAAGATGCAGCAGTTTATACCCGTAAAATTGCTTTAGAAGAAGGTATTTTTGTGGGCAATTCGGCTGGAGCAGCTGTGAAAGGATTGCTGCAATTGAAAGAACATTTCAAGCCCGAAGATGTTGTGGTGGTTTTGTTTCACGATTCGGGAAGTCGGTATGTCGGTAAAATGTTTAACGACGATTGGATGCGCGAACGTGGATTTTTAGAAGAGGAAATCACCAAAGCAGAGGATTTGATCAAAGAACATTTGGATAAACCACTAGTAGTTGTTCGAACAGAAGAATTGGTTTCTCATGCCATCGAACGCATGCGAAAATATAAAATCTCACAAATCCCTGTTATAGATGTGCATGGATTTGTAGGCTCTGTAGATGAATCCGATTTGTTTCAAAGTTTTATTTCAGACAAAAATACAGCGGATCGACCTATTCGAGAAGTGATGGGAAAACCATTTCCTGTTGTAAAAATCGGCACACCTGTGGAAGAGGTTTCTCGCTTAATTACCAAAGATAATCAAGCGGTATTAGTTGATCTTGGCTCAGGCAAACACCATATCATTACCAAATACGATATTATTGGTTCCATAAAATAAAGTAAAAAACGAGTTGTTTACTTCATAGAATTTTATAAATGGGCTGTCTTTCGGGATAGCCTTTTTTATTCTCCAAACAATACGCCAGAAACATTCCAAGCACTAAAACTACCTCCTTCGGGAGCACCTTGAGGAATGGTAACTTGTAAAGTATACGTTCCAGGTTGTAAATTCCCTAAGGTAATGTCAATGGGTTGGGTTGCTGTTCCCGGACACCAATTGGAGCGACTCAAATCGGAAGAGGATAATCCATCATTAAAATTACCCGAAGCAGGATTAAATAAGCGATAGGCTCCACAATCTTGTCGCCAAGGAACAAAGGAAAATACTTCTTTCCCGTTCAGTCGTAATGTGTTTTTTTTAGGAACAAATTCATCTCCATTTTCCCATCCCCCGTGACCAGTTGTAATGTATCGCAATTTGGCATTTTTGTATTCCTTATCCAATGTAAAAGTAACTTCTAATCCTTTTTCATGATTGAATAGGGTGGCATATTCTTGTCCAGCCATTTCCATAACGTTTGTGGTGTTGAATAATGGTAAGCAATAATTTGGCTGGGGAAGTTTGCTTTCGCTTGGATGTACCGTAATGTTCATAGATATTTTGTGTCCGCCTTTATCATAATTACCAATAAAAGTTCCAACATATACCGTTTTGCCACTCAGGGCCGTTTTGAAATCGGTAATGTCCATGCGATATGGTACTTTTTCATGCCACAATTTATCTTTCAATTGTATGTAATTGTATTGCTTGATTCCGAAAGGAGTAAAAAAGCGCATCAATTCAATTAAAGGCGCAAATTCTGAAGTGGCTACAATACCTTGGTATTTTTTACCGTTTCCATTTTCATAAATAGGCAAGGTTTGGCTGCCTTTTTCCAAACCATCCAAAAAGGATTGTTTTTTATCTTGAGGAATGAGAAACACCGAACCCGTTCGATCATAGGCATCACCATTGGATTGCTCGATTAAATCCAGAAATAGGAGGTCGCTTTTAGAAACAATTGGGAAGGTTACTTTTTTGAGGATGATGGTACCATTTGCAAAGCGCAAAATACTATCATTCGATTCAGATGCATCCGAAAAGTTAATGATTTCGTTTTCAAAAATGGGAAGGGTGGTAAAACGACTTTTCCAAACCAAATCTTTGTATGTTACTCCATCAAGTATGTTACTTTTTGTTGTGCTGTTCTGTAAAAGCAAACTCGGTTGTATCGCTTTTATTTTTTCAATTTTAGTGGCTGTAATGACAAAATTTCCATTGCGAATCATTTCCAAAACCAAACCAATATTTTGTCCTAAAGTAGTCGGAGCTCCTTTAACTTGTAATTCATTGGTATACCAAAGTTCGATAGTGTTTGAATTGATGATTGTTTTTGCTTTTTGACACGTATAACCTAAAATAGTTTTGGTTTCGGCTAAAAATTCAAAATTTTGTTTGGCCAAAGAGGTACTGTCTGCTGTAGTAACGGATTTATTTTTGTGTAATTGCGTAATCTGAATCAATTTGTTCGTTGTTCGAGCGATAAAAGATTGTTCATAGGGATACTCGGCTTTACCCAAATTCATTTTTTCGGATGTTACCAGGGTTTCAAGTGGGTTGGTATATACAAGAATGGCATCTTGAGGCGATACTACTGTTCCATTCGAACTTTTAGAATAGGTAACTTTATATCCTGTTGTTGGTTTTGTAGTAGTTTGCGCTTGCAAAATTATAAAAAAGCAACATAGTGCTAGCGTGTATGTTTTTTTCATGATTTTAGTGTTGTTCAGCAAATATAATTTTTTTAAATTTGTTTTCAACACTATACGCCATACAGAATGAAAGAAGATTTTTTGCACCACCTGTGGCAGCATAAAAAATTTGCAGTCACCCATTTAGAAACTACTTCTGGATACGCTATTCAGATTCTCAACTCCGGACAATTATTGCAATTAGCAGGCCCCGATTTTTTTAATGCCCAAATCATAATTGGCAATCAAAAATGGGCGGGTAATATTGAAATACACCTCAAATCATCCGATTGGTATGTGCACCATCACGAAAAAGATCCAGCCTACGACTCAGTAATATTACATGTGGTTTGGGAACATGATGCGCCCATATTAAGAAAAGACAATTCTGAAATCCCAACGTTGGAATTGCATAAATACGTACACAAGGAAGTATTGCAAAGTTATCAAGCTTTAGTGCAACAAAAAAGATGGATCAATTGTGAAAATCAAATTGCGACCACTCCCGATTTTATTTTTAAGCAGTGGCTTACGCGATTGTTTATTGAGCGCATGGAACGCAAAGCAATTGAAATTGAGGACTTATTGTATACCACAAATAATGATTGGGAAACGGTTTTGTTTTGTTTGCTCTCAAAAAATTTTGGATTGAATGCCAATGGCGCACATTTTTTAACGATGGCAAAAAGCATTCCGTTTGCTGTGATTCGGAAGGAAGCGCTTTCGCTTCAAGCGCTAGAATCTTTGTTTTTCGGCCAAGCCAATTTGCTAAAACCAGACTTTCAAGACGAATATGCAAAAATACTGCAGCAAGATTTTGTGTATTTGCAACATAAATATGGACTCAAAAGAAATCCATTTGTCACCCTTGCATTTTTCAAACACCGGCCCGATAATTTTCCAACTATTCGTTTGGCACAATTAGCCGCTTTGTATCATAAGGAATCGAATTTATTTTCAAAGCTAATGATGTCGACTGATACTAGTGAAATATATCGCTTACTTACAGTTATTGTGAGTGATTATTGGACGTCGCATTATACTTTTGATAAAATGAGTCCCAAAAAACGGAAAGCCCTCTCCAGGTCATTTTTGAATTTACTACTCATCAATACCATATTGCCTATTAAATATGCCTATGAAAAGAGTAGGTTAAAAGAAAATGAAGAAATGTTGTTTCATATTATGGAGGCGTTACCTCCGGAAATAAATGCAATAATCGAGGGTTTTACTGCGTTGGGAGTATCGGTTACTTCTGCTTTTGAATCCCAAGCGCTTTTGCAATTGAAAAAGGAATATTGTGAGGCGAAAAAATGTTTGCAATGTGCTATTGGTAATCATATACTTAAAAATTAATTGTAAATTTGAATGAATTATAGGATTATGGTACAAGTTATATTGCATTTTTTTGAAAAACACGGATTCTTCGTCGCCTCAAGGTTGGCTGATAAATTGGGCATGCGCGCAACAAATGTTCGCTTGTTCTTTATTTACATATCCTTTGTAACGGTAGGATTGGGTTTTGGATTTTATTTAACCTTGGCTTTTGTTTTGAAGTTAAAAGACATGATACGATCCAAACGGAGTTCTGTGTTTGATTTATAGTGAAGCCATGCAACAGTTTAAGTCATATTTTGTTTTTTCAAAAGCGCACCGAAGTGGTATCGTATTATTGGTTTCGCTAATGGGATTGACTCAATTGGGTTATTTCTTGATGTCCAGTCAAAATATACCCGAGCTTGAAGATACAAAATGGTTGCAAGTTCAAAATGAAATTGACAGTTTAAAGCACGAAGTAGCAACGCAGAAAGACACTATTTATCCTTTTAATCCAAATTTTATTTCCGACTATAAAGGGTATAAATTAGGACTCACTATCAATGAGATTGATAGGTTACATCACTTTAGAGCGCAAAACAAATACGTTAATTCCGCTGATGAATTTCAACAAGTAACTCAGGTATCCGATATCAAAATAAAAGCGTTAGCTCCTTATTTTAAATTTCCTGAATGGGTAACGCGTAAAAAAGAGAACCCTACAAATACATTCAATTCCTACTCGCCTAAGGCAACTCAAACGAAGGCAAGAATAGATATTAATCTGGCTACAAGAGAAGATTTCATAGCTGTGTATGGTATTGGTGAAAAATTAGCCGATAAAATTTTAATCGAGAAAGAAAAGTTGGGTGGGTTTGTGAGTTTAGAACAATTTCAATTCATGTGGGGAATTCGTCCAGAGGCACAAGAGGATATAGAAAAGAGATTTTTTGTTTCAAACAATCCTTCGATTAAAAAAATTGCAATAAATGAATTGTCTATGAAAGAGTTGGCGCAATTTCCTTATTTCAACTATGCACTTGCTAAAGAAATTGTGGTGTATCGGACCATGAATAACGGCATCAAAGAAATTGCAGATTTAACAAAAATTAAAGGAATGCCTAACGAAAAAATAAAAATAATAGCCTTATATTTGGAATTCTAAAAAACATCAAGTTATTTAACTCATAAATACGATCCATGAATTCAATTTATTTC
>DALYCS010000073.1:5395-8170 GCA_031973615.1 Flavobacterium sp.
AACAGGCACGATAGAGCGATTTATTTGGAAAAAATTTGGTGAAATGGGTTTCTTTGGATTAAATTATCCTGAAGCTTATGGTGGTATGCAATTGGATTTGTTTTATGCTGTTATTTTTTTAGAAGAACTTCAAAAAATTAAATCTTCAGGTTTTGCAGCTGCAATGTGGGCACATGCCTATTTGGCTATGACGCATTTGAATGCGGAAGGAGATGCCCGAATCAAACAAGATTATTTGGCACCAAGTATAGCTGGAGATAAAATAGGTGCTTTGTGTGTTACGGAACCATTTGGCGGAAGTGATGTAGCAGGCATGCGAACTACCGCTATAAAATCGGGTGACCAATATGTTATTAATGGATCTAAAACCTTTATTACCAATGGCGTTTATGCCGATTATTATGTAGTTGCTGCCAAAACACAACCCGAAATGGGTAACAAAGGCATAAGTATCTTTTTGTTAGATGCTAATACGCCTGGAATTTCAGCGACCAAATTGGATAAGTTGGGTTGGAGAGCTTCAGATACTGCAGAAATTGCATTTGATAATGTAACCATTCCAGCTAATAATTTGATGGGAGAAGCCAATAATGGTTTTCCATACATCATGCAACATTTTGCTTTTGAGCGACTCATTATGGCGATTAATGCTCATGCTAGAGCCGAGTTTGCGTTGGAATACACCATTGAGTATATGGAGCAACGCGAAGCATTTGGGAAAAAAATCAACCAATTTCAAGCTTTACGACACAATTTAGTAGAACATGCTACCGAAGTAGAACACTGTAAGGTTTTCAATTATGCGGCAGTTGCTCGTTTGGATAAAGGGGAATATGTGGTAAAAGAAGCTACTATGGCCAAATTGAAATCGACTAAAGTTGCCGATGAAACTATATACAGCTGTTTGCAAATGTTAGGCGGTTATGGTTATATGGAGGAATATCCTTTAGCGCGTTTGTTTAGAGACAGTCGTTTGGGACCTATTGGTGGTGGAACTTCAGAAATTATGAAAGAAATTCTCTCCAAGATGCTAATCGACAAACAGCATTACAAGCCTGCAGTTAAATAAATTCAGATTTTCGTTTTTTATTCATAATTATTTTCTACATTTGCACCCTTAACGAGAGGAGGTGTCAATATTATGTTAATTATACCAATTAAAGACGGAGAAAATATCGATAGAGCATTAAAGCGCTATAAAAGAAAATTTGATAAAACTGGAACTGTTCGTCAGTTACGTGCCCGTCAAGCTTTCATTAAGCCTTCTGTGACAAACAGAGCTAAAATTCAAAAAGCAGCATATATTCAAGGATTGAGAGACGCTTTAGAAAGTTAATCTTTTTTGAATAAAATAGTATACCGCTAGATAATAAAGTGTAACTTTGTTTCTAGCGGTTTTTTTATGGATTCAACTCTCCAAGCATATCAAGATTATTTGGTTAAAGAGAAAAATTATTCTCTATTAACAGTGCAAGCCTATGTGTCAGATATCTTGTCCTTTAAGCAATACTTGTGCGATCAACATGCTGCTACTGCTTTAGACGAAGTAGTTTATTCGCAAATTCGGAGTTGGATTGTTACTCTCATTGAAAATAACATTTCTCATTCATCCGTTAACCGAAAAATATCCTCACTCAAATCGTTTTATAAGTTTCTATTGAAAGTAAGGCAAATTCAGGTTAATCCTTTATTGAAACATAAATCGTTAAAAACGGCAAAGAAAATTCAAATTCCTTTTTCGGAAAAAGAATTGCAAGATGTATTTGAATGTAATTCGTATGCCAATGATTTTGAAGGCATCCGCAATCAGTTGATAATTGAATTGTTTTATACTACGGGGATGCGTAGGGCAGAAATGATTCATTTGCAAATGGCACATGTGAATCTTTCACAGAAAACTATTAAAGTAATTGGTAAGCGTAATAAAGAACGAATTATCCCATTGTTGGACTGTACGGTTGCATTAATTGTATTGTACAAAGAGCAACGTAATCACTTAGAAGTGATTCTTCATAACGATTTGTTGTTGTTGTCAAAAAGCGGAAATAAAATGAGTGAATCATTTGTTTATCGTTTAATTAATGCGTACTTTAGTACGGTGTCTCAAAAGACCAAAAAAAGCCCACACGTTCTTAGGCATTCCTTTGCAACACATTTGTTGAATAATGGAGCCGATTTAAATTCAGTTAAAGAATTGTTAGGTCATGCTAGTTTGTCTTCTACTCAAATTTACACACACAGTAGTTTGGCGGCATTAAAAAAAGTATACCAAGAAGCACATCCTAGAAATAAGTAGCAGTTCAATTGTTTCATCTATAAATCGAAAGTTATGAAAGTTAATTTGCAAGCTGTAAATTTTAATGTCGATAAAAAATTGGTCGATTTTGTGCAAGAGAAGATCGATAAATTAGAAAAGTATTACGACAAAATTGTTTCTGCTGATGTTTTTTTGAGGGTGGAAAATACGAGTGATAAAGAAAACAAAATGGTAGAGATCAAAATCAATGTTCCGGGTGATGATTTTATTGTTAAAAAAATAACGAAAACATTTGAGGAGGGAATAGATTTGGCGGTTGATTCGTTGGAAAGAGCTTTGGTAAAAAGAAAAGAAAAATCACGCACAAATTGAGAATCTAAAAAAAAAGATAAAAAATGTTTTGATTCAAAAATAAATTCTATACATTTGCAGTCCGTTAGAAATAGCGGACTTTTTATATTTAAGTTGCCGGTGTAGCTCAGCTGGCTAGAGCAGCTGATTTGTAATCAGCAGGTCGT
>DALYCS010000074.1:0-8088 GCA_031973615.1 Flavobacterium sp.
ATCAATTGCTGATCGAGTGTATCCTTTAACAGTGGAGCCCTCGCAAGAAGAAGGCCTTAGAAGTGCTTCTAAAAAAATTGATGCCATGATTAAACAGTTCGAACAAAGCTATGCCGTAAGAGACAAACAAGATGTTTTAGCCATGTGCGCGCTACAATTTGCTGCACAAGTGGAACAAAAACAGATAACAACTTCTCAAACTAGTGAAACCGCTATGGTTAGATTGCAAAATCTAGATAAAAAACTGAGTGAGTTACTTGCAAAATAAATACGTTCTTACAACATAAATACGATACTGCCTACATTAGTATATATTTGATAAACTCAACACTAAGAATTTAAACGAGTGAATCTTTGCAACTATAACAGGCCCTTTAGTGGGAAGTTTGAACTGCGAGTTAGCTTAAATCTTGTATAACCGAGTTTATACAAACAGCTAATGTAGGCTTTTTTTATATAATTTTTTTTAAAACATACCATGGATATAGTAAGTATAGTTATAGGCTTAGCGGCAGGTCTTGGAGGCGGTTTTGGCGGAGCAAAATTTTTAGAAAGAAGCAACGTTTCTAATCTAATTAAAAACGCTAAAAAAGAAGCAAGCTCTATTTTAAAAGATGCTAAAGTTGAAGCAGAAGCCACGAAAAAAGAGAAAATTCTTCAAGCAAAAGAACGCTTTTTAGAATTAAAAGCAGAACACGAACAAGTAATTTTAGCACGCGACAAAAAAACAGCTGAAGCCGAAAAACGAACCAGAGATAAAGAATCTCAAATCTCGAATGAATTGGCTAAGGCCAAAAAAGTGAACGACGATGCAGAAGCTAAAATTGCTGAATACACTGCAAAAATTGAGGTGTTAGAAAAAAAACAACAAGAAATTGAACGCCTACACAAAAGCCAAGTAGAACAATTGGAAGCCATTTCAGGTTTATCAGCTGAAGAGGCTAAAAACCAATTGGTGGAAAGTTTAAAAGCAGAAGCAAAAACAAGTGCCATGTCTTTCATTCAAGATACTGTTGAAGAAGCAAAAATGACAGCACATCAAGAAGCGAAAAAAGTAATCATCAGTACCATTCAACGTGTAGGAACCGAAGAAGCTGTAGAAAACTGTGTATCAGTATTTAACATTGAATCGGATGATGTAAAAGGAAGAATTATCGGACGTGAAGGTCGTAATATTAGAGCTCTGGAAGCGGCAACAGGTGTTGAAATCATAGTAGATGATACCCCAGAAGCTATCATTCTTTCATGTTTTGATCCTGTTCGTAGAGAAATCGCGCGTTTAGCCTTACACAAATTAGTAACTGACGGACGTATTCACCCAGCACGTATTGAGGAAGTTGTAGCTAAAACTGCCAAACAAATCGATGAAGAAATTATCGAAACTGGAAAACGTACTGTAATTGATTTAGGTATTCATGGATTACACCCAGAATTGATCAAAGTAGTAGGCCGAATGAAATACCGTTCATCCTACGGACAAAACTTATTACAACACTCAAGAGAAGTAGCTAAGCTGTGTGGTATCATGGCAGCTGAATTGGGCCTAAACGTTAAACTAGCCAAAAGAGCAGGTTTACTTCACGATATTGGAAAAGTACCGGATACAGAAAGTGAATTGCCTCACGCTATTTTAGGGATGCAATGGGCAGAAAAATATGGTGAAAAAGAAGAAGTTTGCAATGCCATTGGAGCACACCACGATGAAATCGAAATGAAATCATTGATCTCTCCTATTATTCAAGTTTGTGATGCGATTTCTGGAGCAAGACCTGGCGCAAGACGCCAAGTATTGGATTCATACATACAACGATTGAAAGATTTAGAAGATATTGCCTTTGGATTCAATGGGGTTAAAAATGCCTATGCTATTCAAGCCGGTAGAGAATTGCGTGTGATCGTAGAAAGTGAAAAAGTATCCGATGATGCTGCTTCGAATTTATCATTTGAAATTTCACAAAAAATCCAGACTGAAATGACCTATCCAGGCCAAGTGAAAATTACGGTAATTCGCGAAACTAGAGCCGTAAATATAGCTAAATAGAATGATTACTTACCATACAAAAAGGGGATTTCAAATTTGAAATCCCCTTTTTATTTAAATAAAACCATCAACCGAAACCTATTTCCTTGGATGGTAATTGTGCAATACTTCTGCTAAAAATTTTCGATCCAAATGCATATAAACTTCTGTGGTGGTAATGGATTCATGCCCCAACATCAATTGTATGGAGCGCAAATCGGCGCCATTTTCAAGCAAATGGGTCGCAAAAGAATGCCGAAAAGTGTGTGGGCTAATTGTTTTATTCAAATTGATTTTTAATGCCAAATCCTTAATTATGGTAAAAACCATAGCACGAGTTAATTGCCTTCCTCTTCGGTTTAAAAACAAAGTATCTTCAAAATTTTTCTGAACGCTCACATGGACTCGGATATGATTCACATAAGAAGTTACCAACCGAATAGTTGTTTTTCCAACAGGAACAAAACGTTGCTTATTGCCTTTTCCGGTAACTTTGATAAATCCCTCCTCAAAAAATAAATCCGACAATTTAAGCGAAATCAATTCAGATACCCGCAAGCCACAACTGTATAAAGTTTCTAACATGGCTTTGTTGCGTTCGCCTTCAGGAGTCGATAGATCAATTGCTTTTATAAGAGCATCAATTTCATCCGTAGCGAGCGTATCAGGTAGCTTCCGACCGGTCTTTGGCACTTCGATCAATTCGAGGGGTGTGTCGTTTCTATAATCTTCAAAAATAAGGTAATTAAAAAAACTCTTGAGGCCAGAAATCAGACGCGACTGACTTCTCGGATTCACTTGAGTAGCCATTTCATAAATAAACTGTTGAATAACTTCCTCGGTAATATGAATTGGTGATATTTTGATTTCTTTTTGAGTTAGAAACAAAACTAATTTCTCAATATCAAACGTGTAATTGGCAATGGTATTTTGAGACAAACCCCGTTCCAACTTTAAATAATTTTGATATTCTTTGATATACGATTGCCAATTATTCATAATCTTAAATACACCTTACAACTCTTTTTTTATTAATGTAATAGAAGCTGACTCATTTTTCTTAAAAGAAGTTAACAACTCAAACGTTCGTTTTTCATCAATCAAAATAATCTTTGCTGTATTTGGCAAAATTGATCCTTCATTAATTGCAAATATTTTAAATTCATTTTCAATAGACAAATCTAAGGGAATTGAAATAATTTTTTTTTCATTCTTTACTTTATAATTCTCTAGTAAAAGCTTTCCATTATGATAAATATTAATTATGTCTCCATCTTCTTTACCAGCATCAAAAATTTCAATTTTAATTCTTTTTGATTCCCAAAAAACATTTAAATTTTGGTCCTTGGATAATTTATTAATCTTTAAACTATCTAAAATTGCTAATGGATTAGATTTAATTTTAATTTGATCATCAATCTTATTAGATTTTTGAATTTTTTTATTCACTTTTGATGCTAAATTATAAATTTTTGAGCTTCCCACTAAGTTGATAACCCCATCAATACATTTGGTTTTGTTTTTATACAATCCCTTGAAATTACCATCTATTTTACTATTATTATCAACCAACTTTACTTTACCAGTAAAATTAACAAAACAAAATGAACTTTGCGCAAACTTAGATTTTGTATACAAAATATCTTTTTCCTGAAAAGTTAATATTTTCTGTTTTTTATCGTAAGTTCCTTCAATGGTATTTTTAGTTTCATGACTACCATCTAAATCAGTAATAGAATAACCTGTAATCTTACCATTTTTTTCTTCAAAAACAATACGATATGTAATCAAAGTTTTATCATTACCATTAAGTTTTATTGCACCAAAAAACTCATAATTTCCCTGAGCAAAAGATGTTACATATGACAATAGAAAAAAAACTAATGATTTTGTAAGATTATTCATTATATATTATAGATTTTTATATTTTTGTACAAATCTAAACATTTTAAATTATGAAAATTAAATTATTTTTAATGGCTTTAATGCTAACGTTTGGTGCTTTGTCTATTTCTTATGCATCATTCCCAGTTCAAAGAACTACAACTAACAACACTACTGTTGTTGAAAACAATGAAGATGAATTATCATCTCCTGCTGCTGCTGCAGAAGGTAAAAGTCAGTTAATTGCTTTAATCTTAGCTGCTTTAATTGGTGGATTAGGAATTCACAGATTTTATTTAGGTTATACTTGGCAAGGTATTGTTCAATTACTTACATTAGGTGGTTGTGGTATTTGGGCCTTAATCGATTTAATTAGAATCATTACTGGTGATTTACAACCAAAAGATGGTTCTTATGCTAAAACGCTATAATTTTTCCAAATGAATTTAATTCGTAAATTTATTTTTTACACTATTCATGTAATAACATTGGTTACTCCTTTTGTTTTGTGGCTATTACCTGCAGATTTTTTCGATAAAGGTGAAAGTGTTTGCCTATCACAGATATTAGCAGGAGTTGAATGTTATGCGTGTGGATTAACTAAAGCAACTATGCATTTTGTACATTTTCAATTTGAAGAAGCGTGGAATTTTAATAAATTATCTTTTGTTGTTGTTCCGATGTTATTTCCGTTATGGGTAAAATCAATTTACGATATTCAAGGCAAAAGAATGCCTGGATATATTGGAAATTTAATGTATGGAAAAGGAGCTTAACAGCTCCTTTTTTTTATTCATTATTATAAAAAAATAAAGAATCCCGCTAAAAGCGGGATTTTTGACTTATTTTAGTTAAAAATTAAAACTGCCAACCCATTCTGAAAGAAGGCGTAATTCCAGGAGCCAATTGAATTTTAGTTACTCCATCACCTCCATCTGGAGTTGTGTTTGTAACAGCCAATCCATATGATACTTCAACTCCTAAATAGATTTTTGGCATGATGTAGTAATCAAATCCAGTAAAGGCATTAGCACCAAAACCAAATTTTGTAAATTTACCATCCACATTATCATCACCGTTACTGCTTACATAACCTACATTTCCTTCATATCCCCAATAGGTTGATAATCTTTCTGCTCCTTTCATGTGGTGCTCAACACCAATAGAAGCACCAACTGTAAATTCAGTATCAACATTGTCCTCACCAGAATTTAATATTGATAAGTTCGCTCCCATACGAATTGCTTTTGAATCAGAAGAAAAATTACGCACTTTAATACCTAATAATCCTAAATCACTATTCAATGAAGGCAACGAAAAAATTCCTCCACCTGTTACGTTTGGTGTCATCGATGCTTCCATAATGTACGTACCTGATTTAGGTTTAGTAAATGTTCCAGCATCTGTTTTGATGTCTTGTGCATTTGCAAAGCCAAAAGCTAATAAGGCTGCTGCAGAAAATAAAACTTTTTTCATGTTAGTTAAGTTTAAAGTTAATACTGCCAAATTTATATAATATTTTTGAAGTTATCAACATAATTAAATGAGTTATTAACAAGTTTTCAACATGTTTAAAAAAGCACATAAAACACCAAAATATTGATATTCAATAATTTAAAATAAATACGGAAAATAAGTTATTAACAAACTACAACCTTGTTGTTGTGTTGCTTTTTATTAAAAAAGAGCAAATCGCAAAAATATTATAGATTATTCGCTTTCTTTTCCACTCCAGTTAGCCAAACTTTTATTAAAAAATCAGCTTTCCTTATTGGTTTTTTTTAAATTTACAAAAACATATTTTCACTTATTATTTAATTAATCTCCATGAAGCTACTCATTATTAATGGTCCCAACTTAAACCTATTGGGTTTGCGTGAAACCGATGTCTATGGAACCGAAACATTTGAATCGTATTTTGAGAAACTGAAAGTTCAATTTCCAACTATCGATTTAAGTTATTACCAAAGCAATATTGAAGGCGAACTCATAACTAAAATTCAAGAAGTTGGGTTTAGTTATGCAGGAATAATATTAAATGCAGGGGCTTATACCCATACTTCCATCGGTATTGCCGATGCCATTAAAGCTGTAACCTCTCCTGTTGTAGAAGTACACATATCCAATACATTTTCTAGAGAAACTTTTAGACACCAATCCTTTATTTCTCCACATGTCAAAGGAGTCATCATCGGTTTTGGCCTCACTAGTTATCAGTTGGCCATTCAATCGTTCTTGTAATTCATCCATTATTCAAAATCTTATGCAAAAAATCTTATTGACCCTTACACTATGGTTTTCGCTTTTCAGTTTAGCCCAAATCAAAGGTACTGTTAAAGATGAAAATGGAAAACCGCTCCCTTATGTAAATATTTTTATCGAAAATACATATATAGGCACAACTTCAAATGAATTGGGCAACTATGAATTAAACCTAAACGAAAAAAAAGACATTTATCTTATTTTTCAACACCTAGGTTTTAAATCCCAAAAACATTTTATTGCTTCGGTTAAAATGCCCTATCAACTAGACATTACATTAATTGAAGAAAATTATGAATTGAAGGAATTGGTCATCAATACCGGTGAAAATCCAACCAATGAAATCATAAAAAAAGCTATTGCTGCTCGAAAAAAGAATGCCGCAAAAACCGATAAGTTTGAAGCCGATTTCTATTCTAGAGGCATTATTAGAGTTCAAAATGTTCCCCAAAAATTTATCGGAATTAAAATTAATGATCTTGATAATGATTTGAATGGAAATTTAGATGCCAACCGAAACGGTATTCTTTACCAATCGGAAACGGTATCGAAAATAAAATTTGAAAAACCCGATCATTTAAAAGAAGAAATCATTGCTTCTAAAATAGCAGGTAATGATAATGGATTTAGCTACAACACCGCCTTAAATACGAATTATGACTTTTATGAAAATTATGTCGGTTTTAATATAAATATGGTTTCACCCATAGCTGATAATGCATTTAATTATTACAAATACAAATTGGAAAGTACTTTTCTGGACGAAAAAAACCAATTAATCAATAAAATTAAAGTAACTCCCAAACGCGATAAAGAACCTGTTTTTGAAGGCTATATCTACATTGTTGAAGATTCTTGGGCTATTTATGGAGTTGATTTAGACATCAAAGGATATCGCATTCAAACGCCTATTTTGGAAACAATGAAACTAACGCAGAATTTCAGCTATAACAATACTACAAAAATATGGGCCAAAAACATTCAATCGCTCGACTTTAGCGCCGGAATTTTTGGCATGAAAATAACTGGAAGATTTACGCATGTTTTCAGTAATTACCAATTCATAGATTCTTTTGATAAAAAAACTTTCGGAAAAGAAATTGTATCATTTGCCACGAATGCCAACAAAAAGGAAGCAACCTATTGGGACAGTTCACGACCCGTTCCTTTAACAGAAGAAGAATTGAAAAATTACATAAAAAAAGATAGCATTCAAACCATCAGAAAATCGGCTACCTATTTAGATTCTATTGACGCAAAAGGAAATCGTTTTAAATTTCAAGATATTTTTACAGGTTACACTTACAAAAACAGCAAAAAAAAGTGGCGTTTTTCGTACCAAGGAATCGTAACTATTGAATCCTTGAAATTCAATACCGTACAAGGCTACAACTTTGATAGTGGATTTTCATACCAAAAGCGTAATGATGAAAATGGAAAATTTACAACGATATCATCTACATTTAATTATGGCTTTGCAGAAGATAGACTTCGAGTGAAAGGTAATTATTACCACCGTTTCAACAATCAAAACAATGCCTACATTTCGGCTTCTGGAGGAAGCAGCGTCAGTCAATTCAATGGTAACGAACCCATAAGTGCGATCGTTAATTCAGTAAGTACGCTGTTCTTCAAAAATAACTTTATGAAGTTATACAACAAGGAATTTGTCGATATTAATTATGGAAGAGAGGTTGCAAACGGGCTTTTTATCTCAGGCAAACTACTTTATGAAAACCGTCGGGCACTATTGAACAATACCGATTATACAGTAGTAAAAAATAACGACATTTACAGCTCAAACGACCCCTTACAACCCTTAAATTTCACCTCAACCCCGTTTAACCCGCATCATGTGTTTAAATTCCAATTGGGCACTAGAATTCGATTTGGGCAAAAATACATTTCGCGGCCCGATGGAA
>DALYCS010000075.1:0-8052 GCA_031973615.1 Flavobacterium sp.
GGGAGCAGGAGGCCGCAGGTTCGAATCCTGCCACCCCGACAAAAAACAGTACTAGGTTGCGTAGCTCAGCTGGATAGAGCAACTCACTTCTAATGAGTAGGTCCCAGGTTCGAATCCTGGCGCGATCACAAAAAAGCCTTGCATTTGCAAGGCTTTTTTGTTGAAAATAGGTTGAATTAATTATTCAATGCACTTAATGTTATTCATAAAAAAAACATCAGGCTGGGATTTGGTTTGCAACGTTTCTGAATATAATTCATTTTTTACTACATAATCTTTGGTATCGCCTGCAAATTGAATGCGCATTAATAGTACCGGATTGTTTTTTAGTTCTTCATAATTGGTTTTACCAAAAAAGAAATAACCCGTCAAGACTCTGATGTTATTTTTTTCTTTTTCATCGAAATTTAATACACTACAACTTTCTTCAGTAGTTGCAAGTAAAGTGATTATTTTTCCGTTTTTTAATTGCACGATTATTTTTGAAGAAGGATTAATGCATTTAGTGGGAATAAAATCCTTGCTTTTTTGTAATAATTGGAGTTCTAACATCGGAACGCCATTGTTGTTTAATAAACTGAAAAATAAATATTCGTTTGTATTGCCAAAATTTTTCTCATCAATTAATACTTCTTTAAGCACTTTTAAGGCAGTTGAATCTGTTTTTTCTTCTACTTCAAAAATGCAATCTTGAATTTGGGCCGAAATAGATAAGGGAAAAAATAGTATGATAAATAGGACTTGTTTCATGGTATTTAAATTTTTGTACAAAGTAAAACTATTTTTTCGTTTTTTACATTAGTCGTAAAAAAAGCAAATAGATTTCCACCATCACTAATTTTGTGTTTTTTCTTAATTTCATCTGGTTTTAAAGGAAAATTTCGGGTAGAAACATTTAATTTTTTTTGCAGCATCAGTTGTGCAATTTCTTTTTTCTGATAAGGTAAACACTGTTCAATACGAAAGGTTCGTCCAGGAAAATCGATCAACTCTTCTGATGTGTATAAATGCGTATTTAGGTGTAATTTACCTATATTAAAAAGTTCAGATATAGCATCAAATCCACCTGATTTCATTACTGCTGCATTGGGTTCGAAAAGGTATTTTTTTGGCAGGCTCAATTGTGCTTGATAACTTTGATTCCAATCGATTTTTGTAGTTGTTGTCGTTCCTTTTTCAATTTGTACAGCAAATACTATTGGGGTTTGTGTTGCATTTTTCTCTAGTTTCCAAAGGACTTCTTTTACTTCATTAGCTACTGCAACAATATGTATTTCAGTAACATTTTTTAATTCTAATAAACCTGCATGTAAATCGAGCATTGGTGCTGTTTTGATGAGTAGGGTATCGGTAAACTGAAAGTAAAAATCATGTAATTCTACAACATTTGGCAAACAATCTGCAAGTAAAATTACTTTTCCTTTAACTTCGTTTCTTCGGGAAGGGTCGACATAGATACAGTCGAACTTCTGGTTCAATTGTTTGAGAATTTCTGTGCTATCGCCTTGATGACATGTGATGTTTGTACAGTGCAGTGTTGAAAAATTATGGTTTACTAGGGTCGATAATTTAGCATTTAATTCACAATGAACGACCGATTGAAATTGTTTTGAAAAATAATAACTATCTATGCCGAAGCCACCGCTACAGTCAATTAATTTTTCACCAGAAACCAATGATGCTTTGTATTTTGCAGTGCTTTCAGATGAAGTTTGTTCCAGTGAAATTTTTTCAGGATAAATTATGTTATCGGATGAAAACCAAGTTGGTAATTTATCTTTTGCTTTCTTTTTGGAACTAATTTGGTTGATGATTGACGCATAATTAACATTCGGAAAAGGATTTTTCTTTAAGGCTAATGTGGCGCTATCCGAATCTAAATTTTCGGAAATAAAACTTTGAATTTCAGAATGTAAAAGGTGTTGAATTTCCAATTTATAAATTTTTTGTGAATGCTTTGATAATCGTGTTTTCTGGAAAAAATTCTTTACCTATTACTTTTAATGAAGTGTAAAAGGGCACAGCGATTATCATACCGGTAATACCAAATAATATTCCAACCATTAAAATGACTAAGAAAATTTCTAAAGGATGTGAATTAGTGCTTTTAGAAAAAATCAAAGGCGAACTAATGTTGTTGTCAATTACTTGTACGAGTGACATTCCAATACATACATAAAGTGTAGTTGGTAGTGTTTCGTTTGCAAAATCAACTCCAGCACCAATACCACTTGTCATGACTAATAGACAAGCAACAACTGTTGCAATTAAGGGGCCAACATAGGGTACAATATTGAAAACGGCACATAATAAAGCAATAATTAACGCATTATCAATACCAAAAATTAAAAAAACAATTAGGTAAAGAATCATAATGATAACCAATTGTAACACTAAGCCTATGAAATACCGCGACAACATGTGATTGATTTTTTTAACAGAATTGACTATTTTATCTTTTTGATCTGCTGGCAATAGTTTTTCAAATTTTATGTAGATAGCATCTCTTTCCTTTAAAATAAAAAAAGTTATGAATAGCACAGACGCAAATCCAACACTGAAATTACCTAAAGTATTTAAAAAACTATTGATGAAGTTTGGAATAAATTCGAATGTTGAAAATGATGACAATTTACTACTTTCTAAAACTTGTTTGCTGTCTATGTTATAAGTGTCTAAAAAAAGAGTAATATTTTGCAACAATACATGATAATTTTTTTCTAGGGTAGTAATATCAACTAATGATAAATTTTTACCTTGATCCAATAATAGAGGAACAAAAAGTAGAATAAATCCAGAAATTAGTAGCAATGCAACCAATAAAGATGTAATTACGGCGAGGGTATTGTTAAATTTTAATTTTCGTCTTAAAAAAAGCACTAACGGATTTAACAGTAAGGAAATTACTATCGCTAGTATGCAATAAATGATCACTGTAGCGATTTTATATAAAAAAAATATTGCAATACTAGTAGCGACTAGTATACCAACTGCTTTGACTAGGCCGTATGAAATTTCTTTTGAAGTCATTGCATTAGTTTTTAAATACGTAATTAATAATATTGGCCCCCATTTTTAATGCTTTTTCACGCACTTGAATTGGGTCGTTGTGTACTTCTGCGTCTTCCCAACCATCACCTAAGTCACATTCAAAGGTATATAATAGGACTAATCGTCCTTCGATAAAAACGCCAAAAGCTTGTGGCTTGTTGTTTTCGTGTTCGTGTATTTTAGGTAAACCATTTGTAAATGAGTAGGGGGCTTGAAAAATAGGATGATTGCTAGGGATTTCTACCAAAGCATTATTTGGAAAAATTTTTTTTATTTCCTTTCTAATAAATACATCCATTCCATAGTTGTCATCAATATGTAAAAAACCGCCAGAAGTTAAATAATTTCTCAAATTTTGAATATCATTGGCACTAAAAACTACATTGCCATGCCCAGTCATGTGTACAAACGGGTAATTTACAATTTCTGCACTTCCAACATCAACAACACTAACTTTTTTTGTTATGGTTGTTTGGATATTTTGGTTGCAATATTTAACTAAATTTGGTAAAGAAGTTGGATTGGCATACCAATCACCTCCTCCGGCATATTTCAAAACCGCTACTTCTTGAGTAAATCCCAAAAAGTGTAATAAGAATAGACCGATGAGCAATATTTTATTCATTGAGTAAGGCAAGGGTATGGCAGGCCACTAGAGCTGCGGTTTCGGTTCGAAGTCTTGTGTTTCCCAAAGTTACAGGAATAAAGTGATTGGCCAAAGCAAGATTGATTTCTTTTGTAGAAAAATCGCCTTCAGGTCCGATTAAAATTGTCACTTTTTCATTTTTAGCAATAGTTTTTTGAAATGATTTTTTATCGGTTTCTTCACAATGGGCAATAAATCGCTGTCCTTCAAAATTAGATTTTACAAATTGTGAAAGCAAAATAGGCTCGTTAATTTTGGGTAAATAATAGTGCAACGATTGCTTCATTGCCGCTTGAATGATTTTTTCGGCCCGATCAATTTTATATACTTTACGCTCAGAATGCTCGCAGATAATGGGGGTAATTTCGTGAATACCTATTTCGGTGGCCTTTTCTAAAAACCACTCCATACGGTCGTTCATTTTGGTAGGTGCAACAGCTATGTGGGTGTAAAAAGAATCGGGTTGTTTATAGCTTTCTTTTGTGATTTTCACTTCACATTTTTTTTCAGAAGCAATTAGTATTTCAGATTCAAATAAATATCCCAAACCATTAGTAATAAATATTTTATCACCTTCTTTTTTACGCAATACTTTAACAATATGTTTGCTTTCTTCTTTGTCAAAAGAGAAGGTATTTGAATTGTTTTTTATTTCTGAGTTGTAAAATAATTGCATAAATTTAGAAACTGTAATGTGTTAAAATTCAATTCGTGCTTTTGAGGTAATTTCAGCCGTACTAAAATTTCCTTCTAAGAAATTATAATAGCCTACAATTCCAATCATGGCAGCATTGTCTGTAGTATATTCAAATTTTGGGATATAAGTTTTCCAACCGTATTTTTGTTCTGCATCTTTTAAAGTAGTTCGAATGCCAGAATTTGCAGAAACCCCTCCACCAATAGCAATTTGATGTATGCCGGTTTCAGCTACTGCCATTTTCAGTTTATCCATTAAAATTTGAATAATTGTATGTTGTATGGAGGCACAAATATCGGCTTTATTTTCTTCTATAAAGTTTGGGTTTTCAGCAACTTTCTTTTGAATAAAATAAAGTATTTGTGTTTTTAATCCGCTAAAACTAAAGTTCAAACCGGGTACTTTGGGCCTGGTAAAAAGAAACGCTTTTGGGTTTCCTTCTTGGGCAAATTTATCAATCAATGGTCCGCCAGGATAGGGCAGTCCTAGTATTTTTGCGCTTTTGTCAAAGGCTTCACCTACGGCATCATCTGTAGTTTCCCCGATAATTTCCATGTCGAAAAAACTTTTCACTTTTACAATTTGTGTATGCCCCCCCGAAATGGTTAAAGCTAGAAATGGAAATGTGGGTTTATTGTATTCTTCTTCATCAATAAAATGCGCTAGAATATGCGCTTTCATGTGGTTGATAGCAAGTAATGGAATTTGTAAGGCCACACTCATTGATTTGGCAAAAGAACCACCTACCAATAACGATCCCATCAATCCAGGGCCTTGTGTAAAGGCAATACAATTTAATTGATTTTTTGTGATGCCTGCTTTTTTTGACGCAACGTCTACAACCGGAACAATATTTTGTTGGTGTGCTCTAGAGGCAAGTTCGGGAACTACACCACCATATTCTTCATGAATAGCTTGTCGGGCTACAATATTGGATAAGACTACATCGTTACACAACACCGCAGCCGACGTATCGTCACAAGAACTTTCTATGGCTAGTGTATATATTTTCTTTTCTAACATGTTTAGGCACGAAATTTGACTTAAAGATATTGTAATTATCTTACAAAAATCCTTATTTTTGTTGGAAATCCCTGTTACTTATAAATTTGAGCAAATTTAAAACAAAATAGAGTATCAAAAAATTTAAAAAAATACTATTTCGTATTCTCTTTGGAATATTACTATTGTTACTCTTTTTGGGGATTGTTTTGTCATTGCCTCCTGTTCAATCTAAACTGGGAAAATACGCGACTGACGAGCTAAATAAAGCTTACGGGACAGATTTGACTATTGAACAAGTGGCTATTACTCCTTTTGGTAGTGTGAAGTTAAAAGGGATATTGATCTTGGACCATCACAAGGATACGCTATTTGCTATCAAACGATTAAATACTTCTATTTTAAGTTTTTCAAAACTTTATGATCCTGGTCATCCGTATTTAAAAGACGTTATTCTAGACGGTTTGGATGCAAAGATAACCAACTACAAAAATGAGGATTATACCAATTTAGATCGATTCATTGACGCTTTTGATGATGGTTCTCCTTCTTCGGGAAAATTTAGAATGCGTGCCAATAAAATGACTGTTTACAGTAGTCGTTTTCGTTATATTGATGAAAACTTAAAAACGCCCAAGGTTCTCGATTTAAAAAGATTGAATGGAAAATTGGAAGATTTTTTAATCAAAGGACCGAATGTTACTACACTTATTGATCGGTTGGCTTTTAGAGACCATCGGGGTATTGAAGTTTCCCAATTGAAAACAGCATTTACGTATACCAAAACCAATATACTGTTGAATCATTTAGTACTTCAAACTACACATTCAGAATTGAAAGGAAAAGTAGAGTTGCGATACAAGCGTGAAGATTTCAAAGATTTCAACAATAAAGTGATTTTTGATGTACAACTGGATAAAGCAGCCATTGCTGCTACTGATTTGAATTGTTTTTACAACGAGTTTGGGAAGCATAATATGTTTTATTTGGATACCCATTTTCTGGGTACATTGAATAATTTTACCTTACATGATTTGCAGTTATTGGATAATAATCAGTCTGAAATAATAGGTTCGGTGACCTTTAAAAATCTTTTTGGAAAAGGCAATCAATCCTTTTATATGAAAGGCAATTTTGATCGTGTAACCACCGATTATAAAAGAATTATTCGAGTTTTACCACGTGTATTGGGTAAAAATCTACCGTTGGTACTTTCAAAATTTGGAAATGTTAATGTGTCAGGCTCCATTGAATTAACTCAAAAATATATCAATGCCGATGTTTCATTAGTTTCAAGGTTGGGGGCAATAAAAAGTGATTTTTCGATGCAGAATATTGCTGTCATTGATCGGGCTTCGTATCAAGGGAATATCCAATTATTATCTTTTGATTTGGGAACCTTATTCAATGAGAAAATGGTCGGTAGCGCCACACTTAATTTGGATATAGATGGCTTTGGATTTTCGAAAAAATTAATAAATACCAAGCTAAAAGGTACAATTGATGCTCTGCGCTATAACGGTTATAATTACCAATCGATTGCAGTGGACGGAAGTATGAAAATGCCTTATTTTAAAGGCTATTTTAATAGTAATGATCCCAATTTAAAAATGGATTTTGATGGGGTTGTAGATTTGAGCAAACGGGCCAATAGCTATGATTTTAAAGCACAAATTGACTATGCCGATTTGCACCTATTAAACTTTTACAAAAAAGATACCTTATCTATTTTTAAAGGTAAAATTAATTTTAAAGCTGCAGGTGGGTCTATTGATGATTTAACGGGAGCATTATCTATTCACGATGTTTCGTATCAAAACAGTAAAAATTCGTATTTTTTTGAAGATTTTGAAATCTCATCGTCATTTGATGCAGCTAACGTGCGAACTGTAACCATGAATTCTCCCGACATTATTAGTGGTGAAGTGATTGGAAAGTATAAGGTAAAAGAGGTTCAGAAAATTATTGAGAATGCTTTGGGTAGTTTGTATGCCAATTATTCCCCTAATAAATTAGCGAAAAATCAATTTTTATCTTTTGACTTTAAAATTTATGATAAGATAGTTGAAGTATTTATTCCTGAGGTTTCGATTTCTGAAAATACAAGATTTAAGGGCCAAATTAATGCAGATGCAGGTAAATTTGAATTGGATTTTATTTCCCCATCTATCATAGCCTATGAAAATCAAATCAAAAACCTAAAAATAGATATTGATAATAAAAACCCGATTTATAATACTTTTATTTCAGTCGATACAATTGCAAACAAGAGCTATAAAATAGCTGATTTTAACTTGATTAATGTTACATTAAATGATACGTTGTTTGTGCGTTCTGAATTTAAAGGTGGCGCTCAAAGTAATGATAAATTTGACATCAACTTATACCATACTATCAATGCAGATAAACAGTCGGTAGTGGGTTTTAAAAAATCAGAAATTACCTTCAAAGATAATACTTGGTTTATTAATGAACAAGAAACAAATGATAATAAAATTATTTTTGATAAATATCTGAAGAACTTTGATTTTCAAAAAATCAGTTTATCACACAACGATCAAAAGATTGATTTTTTTGGTACTATGCGGGACTCAACCTATAAAGATTTTCAGTTGACATTTAATGAAGTTGATTTGAAAAAAGTGACGCCCACAGT
>DALYCS010000076.1:0-4399 GCA_031973615.1 Flavobacterium sp.
ATAAGTTGATTTGATAAATGCCAAAACAGGAATTTTATTTATAGGCAGGTCATAATTTACAACAAGTTGTTGGTTGTGCTGATTGGATTGACCGATATTCCAATAATCATCCCAAATATCTAAACCATCTATTGGCATATTATTTTCATCTAAATAATTTCGCACAATGTTATTTGAAGAGGCTGAATAATTTACGCGTAGTGACTTTGTAATATTATAATTAAAGCCATATTGGTAATTGAAAAAATAATTTCTTCGGTATAAATCGCCCAATCCTATCCCTTGCACATCTACCAATCGGAAACGCTGCTTATTGAACTGTCGAATGATGTTTGAACTGAATGAAACACTACTGGGCAAGAAATTAAAATTGAAATCACTTAACATTTTATAATACCCACTTTTCTTTAACGTTTTTGAGTTTTTAAACGGTTCAAAATTCAGCGGTTTGAAGGTATATGCATAATCAACTGAAGATCGATTTTGTTGGTCTAACAAATTTTCAATTTCATAATCATGGTGTTCGGTTTGATTGAGCGAGTAGGAAAGGGTTAGGTTTTCCACATCATAAAATCGGGACTTCTTTTCCGGATTTTTTTCTTTACGAACCCCTATTAAATTGACACTGGTTCGTTTTGTATAATCGATAGCTCTATTTTCAATATTTGCTCTTTGAGAGGGATCGCTGGTAATATCCAACAATTGGCTCAATTCAATATCTTGATAAAACGGATCAAATTTTGGCGTGATGGTTTCTTCACCTACCCCATAATTAAAAGGCAAATTAATTCCCCATTTTTTGGGTAGTAATTGACCCACATTAACATTCGTAACAATATCATATTGGAATACATTTTCACGACTGCGCTCATTAGGCCCTTGTTCTAAGGCACCAAATCCAATAGTACTTACACGGGTGGTTGCAGAAACACTTGCAAAATCAGCAATTTTCGCATCTAAATTTGCAATGGCAGCATATCCGCCTTTGTTATCCATATCGGAAATACGCAATTCATTGAACCATACTTCTCCACGCAAGGGCTCGCCTGTATTCTTATTTTTCAGTCCAACCATTAAAGTTCTTACCAATCCAAAATTAGGATTTCCTTTAATCCCTAATGTTAATTTAGTATCGGATGATCCTAAGGCTTCTTCTTCCACAAAACCAATACCGTTCGGATCATAAATAATGCTTGGATCATTACCTAGGGCTAATATTTTTAATTTGGTCAATAAGGCTAAGGAAACCTCCATTTCGTTTTCCGATGGCCAAATTTCTTCTGCAGAAGTTGCTCCATGTGGCGTAACTTTTAACGGCATTTCTACTTGGTAAAAATTATCTGTAAAGTCATTTCCAAATCGAATAAAGGCCACCATTTCATCATCTTCTAAGCGATCGGGATTAGCATTTCCTTCTATTGCTTCAGCATGTAAAAACATACGTAATTTTTTAAACTGTCGCATGTCAACATTAACATTTTTGAATACCGCTCTAGAATCAGCAGTTTCTAACCCTCCTAATCCAGATAATGCCAGATCTTTTTTGTACACGCGCAACGCTAACGATTGTTCGTTTTGATTGATTACCGTGTTATTATTATATAATTGTTCTCGGACCACACCCGGCGGCGTAACGTAATTTATAGGTGTTCTATTCCCGTTTTCTTGAATATTAAGCGCTACCACATCAAAACCGGTATTATCATCTTGAAGATCAATATCATTAACATCTAGTGATGTATTGTATCTTCTCCATTCACCGCGTACCAAGTCTAAGGCTCCAAATCGAAGCGTAACTTCTTGTTTGAATCCGGTCATGTACATACGCATAAAACGAATCGAACGAAAATCGGAAATGGGTCCTACTTTATTAGCATCCGTAAACTCTAAAATTGGAATTTTATAAAGAATCCAACGTACTTTCCCACGTTCACCATTTGGCAAATCAACACTATTATCTTCTCGAGCATCGGCAATATAATTCTGACCAACTGGAACAGCACCTTCGGGATAAAATTGGATAGGTACCTCAAATTTAAAATAGGCGTTTATGGTGTTCATAGTGTTGTCGCGATTCACATCTTCCACATCGGGATATGTTGTATTGCCACGATTATTATCTGAAACATTTACGGGAGAATTTCCTTGATTTCCATTGTAATCGCGATAACGGTTGATTACATCTCCTGAGGCGTTTAAATAAAACTGATAATTATCGGCTGCGGGATCTGGCTGACCAGCAAAACTAGGATATTTTATCGCTTCATCTGAATCTGTTAAACCATCAAAACCCGTATCTTGAACAGCTCTATTGGCTTCCGATGTGTCAAAAGCATAAATTAATGATTGCGATGCGGGTACTTTACCCCAAGCTGTTTCCACTGTTGGTTGAGTTGAATTGGCTTCTGGCAATCCATTTTCAAATAATTTCTTCCCATCACGAAGAACATCTTCCGAAATTTCACCCAAATTGAACACAATTTTTCCGGAGTTTGTAGGATCGATGACATCACCTGCATTTCCATAATACGGATCCATCATCCAAAATTGTATATATTCTACATTGGATTGTTCAAAATTTGTAGAGTTGATCGGACGCATAATACCGGCCCAATTGTTTGGGGCTTCAGTATCTGAGAACACATTAGTTGTGGCTAATGTTGGATTAAAATTGTAAGGACCACGGTCTTTTGGGAAATAGGTCAAATCTAAAGTATTGATCACACTTGATTGCCCTTGAGCAATATCGGTTACCGGATATAATTCTCTACTAAATATGCGACGGGTTTTGTTCAAAGACAAATCATCGTCGGATACACCAGCTGGTCGTTGTGTATAAAACAAGGGATCAATGGCATACCAGGCCATTTTTGCTCTTTTATATCCTATATTCAATACATCAACTGCTGGCTCGTTTGCTGTAATTTCTCCGTCAAAACTTCCTTCTAAAGGGACACTTGCTAACGACCAAGATTGTGGCGAACGCATATCAATGGTAGATTGTGAGCCTTCAAAATCATCGATATAGGTTGTAGCTTCTCCGTTAAATTGATCCGTCTTTGAACTTCCCGGCTTTAGATAAGCAAATTCTCCTCTAAATGAAATACTGGAAGGAACATCGGTATCTATGTTTGGTAATTTATTCACCAATCGCGTCAAAAATGGAACCTCTGTTGAATAATTTGTATTGAAACCAAAAATCGTATTGTTTACCGACTCTTGACCGTAATTTGATTTGGTAGTAAAAGGGCGCTCAGACATGTTCAATACCGTTGCACCTACTAAAAATTTGTCGGTAAATTTATGCTCAACATTTAATCCCCAGAAACGTCGGGTTTGCTGGCCAAATACAGAATTGTTTTCGACAGAAACTTCAATAGGTGTATTAGATGCTTGCAAAGAGGGGTCCATAATTTGAACTTTTCCTAATTGATAATTTACAGTATAATCAACACCCTCAATTAATGTTCTTCCACCAGCTGTTACCACAACCGAGCCTTGAGGCACGTTAAAGGCTCCAATTGAAATCCCTTCACCGCCAGTTGACTTGAAGCGTCCTTTTAATTGAAACTTATTTTTAGCACTTTCTTGTAGCGCACCTGCTTGTGTTGATTTGTATAAATTTCTAAAAACGTATTTTGATTGGTTACTGTTGTATATTCCTCCGTCGTAATCTTCGGATCCATTATTACGAAGTTTTTCAAACAAATGTTTTCCAAAAGGTTCAACCGTTGAAAATATAATGCGCCCTTTTTGAGGATCAATGGTAAGACCTGGAATAAAATCAAAAAATCCATCACCTCCGGCTTGTGGATCATTGGTGTAATTTAATTGATCGACATTGAAAACTTTTAGTAACGGTGTATCTACCACATTTGATGGCAAAGGATCTGCTCCCGATTGCGTGATATAGTTCAATGGCGATGGATCGGTATACAGGATATTCAATTTAAAATCTTCTTGTTGCAATTGATATCCGCTAGGAATTTGATAAATATTTTTCATCATCAAATCCCAAACTGGCTCATCCACTACTACTAAATTTCCTTTTAGCATTTTAAGCACTAAAGCTTGTGAAGAAGGAACTCCAGCATTATCTACATTGGTAGCGTCTACTCCATCAGTACCAAATTCTCCCACTTGGAATACTTGATCACCAATGGTATATTGATAGGCCACTGCCAACACTTCGTCATTGGCTAATTTTTGATTAAGCGAAAGATAACCCAACTGGGGGTGAAAGGTAAATTCGGAGGCGGCTAATTTTCTTGCATTTTCAAGTTTTGCAAAATCGATTCCTTCTGCCATCCCAGGAATATTAAATCCATTTAAGGCCGTAGAAACGTCACGAATGGAACTGTTCAAAAAATTACTTCCAATACTTAGAGGACTAAATTTA